>DATFKJ010000266.1:0-21754 GCA_035268705.1 Roseovarius sp.
GGACTGGCCGTTGTCGATGTGGATCCGACATCGAAAACCTACGGCCAGATCGTTCACAGCCTGTTCATGCCCAATAAAGGCGATGAATTTCACCATTTCGGGTGGAACGCCTGCTCTTCGGCTTTGTCGCCGCTGACAGGACACGCCTTTCTGGAGCGGCGCTACCTGATCATTCCGGGCATCCGGTCCAGCCGCATCTATATCATCGACGTGAAAGAGCCGCTGAAAGCGAAGATTCACAAGATCATCGAACCCGAAGAGCTGTTCGAGAAAACTGGCTATTCCCGCCCGCATACCATCCATTGCGGCCCCGAAGGTATCTATGTATCCACTCTTGGCGGCGGTGGTGAGGATGGCATGGATGGCCCGCCGGGCATTTTCATCATGGATTGCGAAACCTTTGAAATCCTTGGTCGCTACGAAATGGACCGCGGCGCACAGGACAAGCACTATGATTTCTGGTGGAACCTGCCGCGCAACTACATGGTCAGTTCCGAATGGGGCCTGCCGCCGCAGTACGAGAACGGCATCGTGGCCGAGGATCTGTTGGCGAACAAATACGGTCATTCCATCCACTTCTGGGATTTGCGCGCGCGCAAGAACGTCCAAACCATCGACCTTGGCGAGAACCACCAGATGGCTTTGGAAATTCGCCCGGCCCACGACCCGGCCAAGGACTACGGCTTTTGCGGCGTGGTGGTGGATACCACCAACCTCGAAGGCTCGATCTGGACATGGTGGCGCAAGGATGACGGCACCTTCGAGGCCAAGAAAACCATCACCATCCCGCCGCAACCTGCCGCCGCCGATGACCTGCCCGAACTCCTTAAGGGTTTTGAGGCGGTGCCGCCGCTGGTCACCGATATCGACCTCTCGCTTGATGACAAATACCTCTATGTCGCCTGCTGGGGCACGGGCGAGATGCACCAATACGATGTTTCCGACCCGATGAATCCCACGCTGGCGGGTAAGGTCGAATTGGGCGGTATCGTTGCCGATAAAAAGCACCCGAATGGTCAGGACTTCGCCTTTGGCCCGCAGATGGTGGAGATCAGCCGCGATGGCAAACGCGTCTACTGGACCAACTCGCTTTATTCCACATGGGACGATCAATTCTATCCCGACGACGAAGGCGGGCAGATGGTCATGGCCCATGTCGGTGAAAACGGTGGCCTGACCTTGGACAAGGATTTCTACGTGAATTTCCCAAAAGGCTACCGCGCGCACCAGATTCGGCTTGAGGGGGGCGATTGTTCCACTGATAGCTTCTGCTACCCCTCCGTCTGAACCATGCCCGGGGCGGGCAGGCACGTTACACATGATGGATGACATTTCCAGCACGGCGGCCCTTTGGTGGGCTGTGGCCGCGTCGGGCATTTACCACGGGATAAACCCCGGAATGGGCTGGCCTCTGGCGGTCTCGGCGGCGCTGATGGAAAGCCGGGCAGGGGCACTTTACCGCGCGCTTCTGGCGCTGGCGGCGGGGCATTTGCTGGCCATGGTGGTGGTGCTTTTGCCCTTCTCGCTCATGGTCACGCTGGTCGAATGGCAGCATGAGCTGCGCATTGGCGCGGCCTGTTTGGTGATTGGCCTCGGGGTTTACTTGTTGATCAACCGCCGCCATCCGCGGTTTCTGTCGCGCGTGCCGCCCACGCGGCTGGCGCTGTGGTCTTTCCTTGCGGCCATGGCGCATGGGGCGGGCCTGATGCTGGTGCCAATTTACCTCGGGATATGCGCCACCATTGACCAAAACGCAGGCCACAGCGCCGCCGCCGCCCTGATGGCCACAGACACAAGCCGCGCGCTTATGGTGGCCTTTCTGCACACCCTTGCCATGGCCGCCTCGGGCGGCGCGGTGGCCATGGGGGTCTACTATTGGCTTGGCCTCACCTTCCTCAAGAAAAGCTGGTTCAACCTTGATGTGGTCTGGGCGCTGAGCCTGATTGTCGTCGGTGTCATTGCACTGCTCATCCCGCATTGAACCTCGGCGCGGAACCCTGCAAACTGCGCCTACCCAAAGCAGGAAGACCAAAACATGCCCAAACACCGCGTCCTGACCGAATTCGGCATGGGCACCTCACTGCGCCGCCGCGATTATACCCAAGCGGCCAAACGCGCCGTCCAAGATGCCCTTTGGCACAATTCCATCAACATGGCCGAGCTTTTCGGATTTGATAAATCCGCCATGCAGATCGACGTCGAAGTGGCCGTGCAAAACCCCGAGGCCGTGGATTGCAACGTGGTGGCCGAGGTGTTCCCCTATGGCCAGGTGACCGTCACCGCCACCCACGGCGGCCTCGACATTCCCCGCCCCGAAGGTGAGGGCAACCCCACCGTCATCGCCAATGCCGCGATATCCGTGGCCTTCGACATGGAGCGCCTGCAATGACCCGCCGCCGAGTCATCATCGAAATGGGCATGGGCAACGACCTGCACGGGATGGATTACCAAAAGGCCGCAACCCGCGCGATTCAGGATGCCATCCGCCACTCCACCCTGCCCATCGTCGGGGCCATCGGCATGAATCATACCCAGATGGAGGTGCAAGTCACCATAGGCGTCCAAGACCCCGAGGCGCTGGACTGTGCGGCCCTTGCCAAAACCCTGCCGCGCGGGCAGGCCAAGGTGACGGCGGTCAAGGGCGGGCAAAACGTGACCAACCCCGACACCGGCGAAACCCTTGTCATCGCCACGGCGGCGGTCGAGGCATTCGTGCCCGATCAAACCGGAAAGTGGCGGCACACCGGTTGATCTTGCCCGACCCCTCGCTTGCCCCTATCATCCCGGCCACCCTGTCAGGACCGCGCAAATGCCATTTCAGAAAGTCACCCCCGAGAAACTCTCGACGGCTGTCACCCGCCAGATCGAAAAGCTGATCCTACGTGGCATCCTGCGCCCGGGTGAGCGGCTGCCCTCCGAACGGGAGCTGGCCGAGAAACTGGGCGTGTCGCGGCCCTCCCTGCGCGAGGCCGTGGCCGAGTTGCAGGACAAGGGCCTGCTGACCAGCCGCGCGGGCGCGGGCATCTTCGTGGCCGATGTTCTGGGAAATGCCTTTTCGCCCGCGTTGATCCGGCTTTTTGCCGACCATGACGAGGCGGTTTTTGATTATATCGCGTTTCGCCGAGACCTTGAGGGGCTAGCGGCCGAGCGCGCGGCGCGGTTGGCCTCGGATACTGACCTGCGCGTGGTGCAAACCATCTTCGACAAGATGGAAGCCGCCCACGCCAAGCGTAGCGCCAAGACCGAGGCGCAGCTGGATGCCGAGTTTCATATGGCCATCATCGAGGCCAGCCACAACGTGGTCATGCTGCACATGATCCGCTCGATGTTCCAGCTGTTGCAGGAAGGCGTGTTCTACAACCGCCAGATCATGTTCAAGCAACGCACCACGCGTGGTGCGCTTCTGGATCAACACCGCGCCATCAACGCGGCCCTCCAGGCCCGTGACGGCGACGCCGCCCGCGCCGCCGTGACCGCCCATCTGGACTATGTCGAGGCATGTCTCACAGATCAGCAAAAGGCCGACCGGAACGAGGCGATTGCGCGCCAAAGGTTCGAACACGAACAATCGCGCTAAGCGGCGGAAAGCAGGGCGCTCATCGCTCGCGCTCCTCGCGAGGAAGGCCGCAAGGCCTGATGAGCGCCCCATTAGCCTTACTTGATCCCCATGCAGTTGGCGTAGTAGGTCACCGTCGCAGGCCAATCGCTGAAGATACCTTCGATGCCAACCTGTTTATGCAGGGTATCCAGCAAGGTGAAGTAATCGGCGTCCGTATCCGTGGTCTCCTTGACCGACTGAAAATACCAACCGCCCCCATTGGTCAGCGGGCCAGAGCGTTCCAACGTCCAGGTGATCAGCTTCAAACCGGCCTCTTTCGCCGCCTTCGCATAGGCCGAGGGTGCCATTTCACCGTCCTCGGTGGTCACCAGCATCCACATCGGCGGCGCGACATAGTTTACCCGCATATCGGCCAGGTCCTGCATCGATGGCTCGAAGGTGGTCGGGTCCATCGGATCGAACCCTTCCACGTTATACCGCCCGTCCAGAAAAATAGCTTGCTTGCCGAACTCCGGCTCGTTCTCGATCCAGTAGAGCACATCGTCCAGATTGAAGCTTTGCACCCAGACATCGCTCACGGGAACGCCCGCCGCTTTATACTCGTCAATCAGTTTCTGGGCATAATCGGCCTGTGAAAACCCGTCATGCGGCATCTCGACGGCGGGGCTTTTGAGTTCAGGTGTGAACTTCGCGCCCAAGTCGCGGAATAGCGCGATCGATTCCGCATGGGTCATCAAGGTGCCCCCCTCAACCGAATAAAGATCGGTACGCCATCCGGCGGTGCCGTCCATATAACCCTCGACCGTTGTGGCGCTTTTGTCGGCCGCATCCATCTTGCCGGTCAGGGTCTTGAACTCGGCCAGCGTGATCTCGGAAGTCCGGCACTCCGCCTTGGCCGGTTCATCGCCCGAGGCAGGCGCAAAGGGCACCACGCAGGTCTCGGCCAGATTACTGGTCAGAATGTCGGTGGTGTTGTGCAGGTCGTTCTGCGCATGGCGGCAGACTAGCTCGTGATCCTTGGTAAAGGTCACGTCGCATTCCAGAATCCCCGCTCCCATACGAGCGGCGGCGGTGTTCGATTCTACCGTATGTTCGGGGAACATCAGCGGCGCGCCCCTGTGGCCAATGGAAAAATCCGACCGCTTGGGTATTTGCCCCAAACAGGCGCCAAGGGTCTCTTTCAACTCGCCCTCGGGCATCCGGTCAATCAGGTAGGCAGGCCGCGGCCCATAGGTCAGTTGCTCGGCTGTGGCCGCCCCGGCCACGACCGAAAGCGCCAATACAGATGTCGTCACGAAACGCATGGAATCATCCCTCTCGTTGGTGTGTTGGCGCACCAAACAAGGGCTTCTCAAAACCCGCGTGACGCTTTTCCAAAACTTACGTGACAGGTAAAATGCGACGTGGAAATGGGTCGTATTCCGGCAAGCGACTCGGCAAAAGCCGGTGCAGCCTTCTTGACAGGAGGAAACCGATGAACACCCATTTCCGTGATCGACGCAAAATCGACCCGACCCGGGGGGCGACGCTGGGCGACAATACCCCCAACGATGCCGACCGGGTGGAAATCGGGCCAACGCAACTGGCCTATGCCGAATGGGCGGCGGCGGGCCTGCAACTGCCCGACCTACAGGAAATGCGCCGTTATCGCTGGCAACGCCTGACCCAGCATATCGTGGACCGCAATTATGCCGGCCTTCTGATGTTCGACCCGCTCAACATCCGCTACGCCACCGACAGCACCAACATGCAGCTTTGGAACACCCATAACCCCTTCCGCGCGGTCCTCCTCTGTGCCGATGGCTACATGGTGATCTGGGATTACAAGAACGCACCCTTCCTGTCAGAGTTCAACCCGCTGGTGCGCGAGGCGCGTTCGGGCGCGGACCTGTTCTATTTCGACCGGGGGGACAAGGTGGACGTGGCCGCCGATACGCTGTCCAACGAAATCCGTGTGCTGCTCGAAGAGCACGCGCCGGGAAACAGGCGCTTGGCGGTGGATAAGGTCATGCTCCACGGCTTGCGCGCGCTTGAGGCGCAGGGGATTGAGATCATGGAAGGAGAGGAAGTCACCGAAAAGGCTCGCTCCGTCAAAGGCCCCGATGAAATCCTCGCCATGCGCTGTGCCTCTCACGCCTGTGAAGTGGCCGTGCGCGAGATGGAGGATTTCGCCCGCGAAAACGTGCCGCTTGGCCAGACGTCCGAGGATGACATCTGGGCCGTGCTGCATGCCGAAAACATCCGCCGCGGCGGTGAATGGATCGAAACCCGCTTGCTCACCTCAGGGCCGCGCACCAACCCGTGGTTTCAGGAATGCGGTGGGCGCATCACCCGGAACAACGAGATCATCGCCTTCGATACCGACCTTGTCGGCAGCTATGGCATCTGCGTGGATATCTCGCGCACATGGTGGATCGGGGACCGCAAACCGCGCCCCGATATGGTCTATGCCATGCAACACGCGGTCGAGCATATTCAAACCAACATGCAAATGCTCAAGCCCGGCGTGAATATCCAGGACCTTAGCCGCAACACCCATGTTCTGGACGCCAAGTACCAGCGCCTCAAATACGGCTGCCTGATGCATGGCGTGGGGCTCTGCGATGAATGGCCCCTCGTGGCCTATCCAGACCACATGGTCGAAGGGGCGTTCGACTATGAGCTTGAGCCGGGCATGACCCTTTGTGTTGAGGCGCTGGTGGGTGAAGACGGCGGCGATTTCTCGATCAAGCTGGAAGATCAGGTTTTGATCACCGAAGAAGGCTTTGAGAACCTGACAAAATACCCCTTCGATCCTGACCTCATGGGCGGCTAAGGCGTTTGCCTCAAGAGGCTTCGCTGAATGGTGGGGCTTTGGTATCGCTTGTGAACACCCTGTCGCGGCCGGCATTCTTGGCCCTATAAAGCGCCGCATCCGCCTGTGCCAAGGCGTCATCCAGCCCCCGCGCATTGACCAATGGCGCAACCCCGAAGCTCGCCGTCAGGTGATGTGCCTGGCCATTCAAGACGATCGGAGCTTCGCGCAGCTTGGCACAAAGCCGCTCGGCGGCGGCTTGGGCGTCGGCAAGGCTCACGTTATGGAGCAGCACGACGAATTCCTCACCGCCAAACCGCGCTATGATGTCATCCTCTCGGCAATTCCGTTTGAGACGCAGGGCAAACTGGCACAGGGCGGTATCGCCCGCCTGATGGCCAAATCGGTCGTTCACCGCTTTGAAGTGGTCGATATCCACCACCATGATGGCCTTTGGCCCGGTCGGAAGCTGCGCCACCTGCGTCTCGAAACTGGCGCGGGTCGAGGCCCCGGTCAGGCTGTCGTGATTGACGGCATGTTCCAACGCTTGCGCCAGACGCTGCGTATCCATCATCTGTAACCCCACATAATAGGAAATCGGCCCTGCCAGCATCGTCGCAACGGCCGAGCCTGACACAAGCGTGCGCGCAAAGATATCGGCGGGTTGCAACATACCGCGCAGGGCAAGGCTGCCCAAAACCGCAAGCAGGCTGATCGCCACGGCAAAAAGGGTGACGTCCCTTCGTGTTCTGAGGCGTATCTTCATGGCCCCTCCAATCTCCACAAGGGGCAGGATGGTGGGACGCACGTTAACAAATCCCTGCCGAGGTTGCGGAAACTGCGGCCAATTCCGTTCAAGTTTTCACCGGTTTCAAGCACTGTCGCAGATCACCTTGCCGTGACGCGGCTGACACATCGCTGGCACCACAAGATCGGAACCCATACCCTTTGATGCACAAGCAGACCAAGGAAACGGCCCATGCCAACCGAACGATTCACCTTCACAGGCCACTCCGGCCATACCCTTGCCGCACGGTTGGACTTGCCGGATGGCCCGCATCTGGCCACGGCGCTGTTTGCGCATTGCTTCACCTGCTCCAAGGATATCCCTGCCGTGCGCCGCATCTCGGCGCGCCTCGCGGGGGCGGGCATCGCCGTTCTTCGCTTCGACTTCACCGGCCTTGGCCACAGCGAGGGTGAGTTTGCCAACACCTCCTTCACCTCGAACATCGAAGACTTGGACCACGCCGCCACAGCACTTGCCAGCCGCGATATGGCACCCAGTCTGCTGATCGGGCATTCGCTGGGCGGGGCCGCCGTTCTGGCGGCGGCGAAACGCATCGACAGCGCCAAGGCAATCGTTACCATCGGCGCGCCTTCAGACCCGGCCCATGTCACCCATAATTTCGATGACGCGCTCGATCAAATCGAAAAACAAGGCCGTGCCGAAGTCTGCCTTGGCGGTCGGCCCGTCACCATCGGCAAGGGCTTTGTCGACAGCGTGAAGGGCGAAACCCTGCACGAGGACCTTGCGGATCTCAACCGCGCGCTTCTGGTCCTGCACGCCCCGCGCGATGAGATTGTCGGCATCGACAATGCCGCCGAGATATTCACCGCCGCCAAACACCCCAAGAGTTTCGTCACGCTGGACGAGGCGGACCACCTGATCTCGGATCCCTCCGATGCCGAATACGCCGCCGAGGTCATCGCCGCATGGGCCACCCGTTACCTGGACCTTGCGCCGCCTGCACCACCACCTGGCGCGCCCGAGGGCATCGTTCGCGTGTCCGAGGCCGACCCCAGGGGCTTTTTGCAAGACGTCAACGCGGGTCCCGAGCATCACCTTCTCGCCGATGAACCCGAGGCCTATGGCGGAACAGATCGAGGCCTGTCGCCCTACGGCTTTCTGTCGGCGGGACTGGGGGCCTGCACTTCGATGACCATCCGCATGTACGCCCGGCGCAAGGGCTGGCCCCTACACCACGTCAGCGTGGATGTGAGCCACGACAAGGTCCATGCCCAAGACGCGAATTCGCGTTCGGATGCCAAGGCCGACAAGTTTACCCGGGTGGTGCGGCTGGAAGGTGACCTGTCTGAGGATCAACGCGCCAAGCTTATGGAAATCGCAGACAAATGCCCGGTCCACCGCACATTGGAGCGCAGTTCAACCGTAATGACACGGGAAGGCTGAGGGCTGTCCCTTTGCCAACGCGATTCCGAGCCGCCGCCTATCCCGTGATCTCGGCCAAGATATCCCGCGCCGCCTGCGCTGGGTCTGGTGAGGCCCATACTGGTCGTCCCACTACGATGTGATCGGCCCCGTCGGCCAAGGCCTTCGCCGGGGTCGCCACCCGCTTCTGGTCGCCCAAAGCCGCGCCCGCAGGCCGCACGCCGGGGGTTACGATCAACCGGTCCTTGGCCTCGGGTAAGGCGCGGATCATTGCGGCCTCTTGCGGGCTTGCAATCACGCCATCGGCCCCGGCTTCAAAGGCGCGGCCCGCGCGTTCCGCCACCAGATCGCGGATATCTCCGGGTTTGATCAGGCCGGCGTCCAGATCGCTGCGGTCCAGCGAGGTCAGAATCGTCACAGCCAAGATCTTGGTCTGGCTGCCGGTCGCGCCTTCCCGCGCGGCGCGTACCACATGCGGGTCGCCATGGACGGTCAGAAAATCCAGATCGAACTGCGCCAAACCGCGCACCGCCGCCTCTATCGTGGCACCGATATCGAACAGCTTCATATCAAGGAAAATGCGCTTGCCGTGATCCTGCTTCAACTCATTGGCCAGCGCGAGGCCCCCACCGGTCAGCATCCCCAAGCCGATCTTGTAGAAGCTCACCGTATCACCAAGGTTTTCGGCCAGTTGCAGCCCCTCAAGGGCGTTTGGCACATCAAGGGCAACGATCAATCGGTCATCAGGGGCATGGGACATGGGGCAAGGGCCTTTTCGCGGGTGAAATGCGTGGCCCTTGTCGCGGCGCGCCCGGTCCCCGTCAACCCTGTTGAACCACGCGGTCGAGGGCTCCCGGCGCAAGGGTGACCCGTGTCTCACCGGTTCGCACTTCGGGCATGAAGCGGATTTGCCGCATGACATCCTCCATCAGCGTTTCAACAAGACTGAGCCTGCTGCCGCCCTGATTTTGGGCGACCGAGGCCTGAATGTTCATGCTGCCCGCGTCGGTCAGCAAGGTCACGGTCGCCGTGGCCCGCCCCGTTTCAGGGCAATTGCGGAGATCCGACAGCTCGACATTCAAAATATGCATGACACTCTTCGATGACCTGCGTGGTCATCTGTTCACTCGTTACCAACAGGCTGCTTATAGCTGCGGGGTGTCTTCGACTCGAGGTGAATGTCCAACGGCCTTTCCCCGCGCAGGTCATGCTTGAGGGCCTAGGCGGCAACACCGCTTTTCAGGGCAAGGCCGGGGTCAAGACGCGCCAGATCGTGCCTCACCATGCGTAAACAAGCCGCCTTGGCGTTCTGGTGTGCCGAAAGGCCCCGCCGGGTCAGGGCGCGGCTGATCGTGTCGAATTCCTCTGTCAGGGGGGCGGCCATCTGCACCGGGTAGGTATAGTCCATACCGCCTTCACATACATGAAGAAGCGCGGCGAACCCGGGCACCTCGGGGGCGTATTGAACGCGGCTCAGGGTCACTTTCAGCATGGTCATTGGTCTATCCTCGTAGGCCTGTGGATAACATTGTGGATAGATGGTGTGGCCCTACGTGCCTTTCAGGGGGAATCACGAAAAAGTTTTTGCAAAATCACGTTAGTGACCGGATTTGGCCAAGCGCGCCTTGAAGATCACGAGACCGTTACCCATTTCAATTATCGAGGTCCCCGACCGTCCTACGCCTATTGCAGGGTGGGCAACCCGGGGGAACGCTTGTGAAAAGGAGAACTGCCATGGACTTCGAAAAGTTCACGGAACGGTCGCGCGGTTTCATTCAGGCCGCCCAGACCATCGCGATGCGCGAAAGCCATCAAAAACTCGCCCCCGAACATCTGCTCAAGGCGCTGCTCGATGACCCCGAAGGTCTGGCCAGCAACCTGATCAAACGCGCTGGCGGCAAGCCCGACCGCGTGACCCAAGTGCTTGATCTGGCGCTGGGCAAAATCCCGCAAGTGTCGGGTGACGCGGGCCAAACCTACATGGATCAACAAACCGGCAAGGTTCTGTCCGAGGCGCAGAAACTGGCCGAAAAGGCCGGTGACAGCTTTGTGCCGGTGGAACGCATCCTGACCGCGCTGGCGGTGGTCAAATCCCCCGCCAAGGACGCGCTTGACCAAGGCGGCGTTTCGGCCCAGACCCTCAACGAGGCGATCAACGATATCCGCAAAGGCCGCACCGCCGATAGTGCCTCGGCAGAAGACACCTACGAGGCGCTTGAGAAATATGCCCACGACCTGACTAAGGCTGCCGAAGAAGGCAAGATCGACCCGATCATCGGCCGCGACGATGAAATTCGCCGCGCGATGCAGATTCTCTCGCGCCGGACCAAGAACAATCCCGTGCTGATCGGTGAACCGGGCGTCGGTAAAACCGCGATTGCCGAGGGCCTCGCGCTGCGCATCGTCAACGGCGACGTGCCCGAATCCCTGCACAACAAGAAACTGCTGGCCCTCGACATGGGCGCGCTGATCGCCGGCGCGAAATACCGTGGCGAATTCGAGGAACGCCTCAAGTCCGTCCTCAACGAGGTGACCGCCGCCGCCGGTGAAATCATCCTATTCATCGACGAGATGCATACCCTCGTCGGGGCCGGCAAGACCGATGGCGCTATGGACGCCGCCAACCTCATCAAACCGGCCCTTGCGCGCGGTGAGTTGCACTGCATCGGCGCCACCACGCTGGATGAATACCGCAAGCACGTGGAAAAGGACGCGGCCCTTGCCCGCCGGTTCCAACCGCTCGTGGTCGAGGAGCCGACGGTAGAGGATACCGTCAGCATCCTGCGCGGTATCAAGGAAAAATACGAGTTGCACCACGGCGTGCGCATCTCGGACACGGCGCTGGTCACTGCGGCGCAACTCTCGCACCGCTACATCACCGACCGCTTCCTGCCCGACAAGGCGATCGACCTTGTGGATGAGGCCGCCTCGCGCCTGCGCATGGAGGTGGACAGCAAACCCGAAGAACTGGACGCGCTCGACCGTGATATCCTGCAAAAGCAGATCGAGGCTGAGGCCCTGCGCAAGGAAGACGATGCTGCCTCCAAGGACCGGCTGGAAAAGCTGGAAAAGGAACTCGGTGACCTACAGGACAAATCCGCCCAGATGACTGCGCAATGGCAGGCCGAGCGCGATAAGCTCGCCTCCGCCCGCGACATCAAGGAGCAGTTGGACCGCGCCCGCATCGACCTTGAAAACGCCAAACGCGCCGGGGACCTCGCCAAGGCGGGGGAACTCAGCTACGGCGTGATCCCGCAGCTTGAAAAGCAACTGATCGAGGCCGAGGAGGCCGAGGAAGGCGACGTCATGGTCGAAGAGGCCGTGCGCCCCGAACAGATCGCAAGCGTGGTGGAACGCTGGACAGGCATTCCCACCGCCAAGATGCTGGAAGGCGAGCGTGAAAAGCTGCTGGGTATGGAAGATAACCTGCACCGTCGGGTGATCGGACAGGACGCCGCCGTCAAGGCCGTGGCCAACGCCGTGCGCCGGGCGCGCGCGGGCCTCAACGACGAGAACCGCCCACTGGGGTCGTTCCTCTTCCTCGGGCCGACGGGGGTGGGCAAAACCGAGCTGACCAAGGCCGTGGCCGAATTCCTGTTTGACGATGACAGCGCGATGGTCCGCATCGACATGTCCGAGTTCATGGAGAAACACTCGGTCGCCCGCCTGATCGGCGCACCCCCGGGCTACGTTGGTTATGAAGAAGGGGGTGTGCTCACCGAGGCCGTGCGTCGCCGCCCCTATCAGGTGGTGCTGTTCGACGAGGTGGAAAAAGCCCACCCCGAGGTGTTCAACGTGCTGTTGCAGGTGCTCGACGACGGCGTTCTGACCGATGGGCAGGGCCGCACCGTGGACTTCAAACAAACCCTGATCATCCTGACGTCGAACCTTGGCAGCCAAGCGCTCAGCCAATTGCCCGAAGGCTCGGATGCGGCGGACGCCAAGCGCGACGTGATGGATGCCGTGCGTTCGCACTTCCGGCCCGAGTTCCTCAACCGGCTGGACGAAATCGTGGTCTTCGACCGCCTGACGCGTGACCAGATGGACGGAATCGTTGATATCCAGATGGCCCGCCTGCTCAAACGGCTTGCCAGCCGCAAGATCACGCTGGAACTGGACGATGCGGCTCGCAAATGGCTGGCCGACGAAGGCTATGATCCGGTCTATGGCGCAAGGCCATTGAAGCGGGTGATCCAGAAGGCCCTGCAAGACCCGCTGGCCGAATCGCTTCTGGCCGGGGATATCCTTGACGGGGCGACCGTCCCGGTCACCGGCGGGGCCGATGGCCTGATCATCGGCGACCGTGTGGGCTCAACCAAGCAGGATCCGCCGCAAGACGCCGTGGTTCACTAAGTCCCAAACCCCCGCGCCCAACCCGCGCGGGGGTTTCTTTATTGAGCGCGCTATCGCGCGCGCCTTATATCTCGTCATCGGCCTTTGGCCTCTTCCTCGAGGTGCCTCCGGCGGGGTACTTGGACCAAGAAAAAACCATGCGTGCAAAAGGTCTTTTTCTTGGTCCAAGTACCCTGGGGGAGCCGCCCGAAGGGCGGTGGGGGCAAAGCCCCGACTACATCTGCTCATCACGCAACATGCGGTAGTCGCGCATTCGCTGTTGGTGCTGCTGTTCGAGGAACGCCTCGCGGCTATTGTCGGCCTCTTCCAATCTTTTGAAGTCCCGGTGGCTCACCCAGGCACCCACTGGATCGCCATGGCGCGTGACGAGGATTCGATCCCCGGTGGTAAGGTGGTGGTCAAGGTAAGACTTGATCCGATTTCGGAACTCGGTGGTGTTGATTTCGATATACATGGCGCATTCCATTTCCCGTGTCTGACGGCAGCATTTGGGAAATTGATTAACGCCATTCATAGTCTGCGTTCGCAGGTCTGATTTTTGTAAATTTTGTACACAGACAATTCGGAGAGGGTCGATTTCTGTACAGAAACATCCCACTCGGTGTACAAAATGTACGTTTTACCCGCCTCGAACCGTGTCGATCATCAGCTGAACGTTGTCTGGATCGGCGTCAGGGGTTATGCCATGGCCCAGATTGAAGATATGCGGCCCGTTCTTGAAGGCTTCGACGATGTGCCGGGTCTCGCGTACGAGGTCTTCGCCGCCGGTAACCATATGCTTTGACGCAAGATTTCCCTGCACGCAGCCCATCGTTTGCACATTCGCCGCCCCCCATTCGGGGCTAACCGAATCATCCAGTGCGACACAGTCGGCACCGGTTTTTTCGTGGAATCCTATGTATTTATCACCCGCTTGCCGGGGAAAGGCGATTATTGGGGTATCGCCGTGGCGGGCTTTGAGCTCGGAAATGATGCGTTTCGCCGGAGCGGTCGCATAATTGTCGAAATCTTCACCCTTCAGCGATCCGGCCCAACTGTCGAAGAGTTTGACGCATTCCGCGCCGGCCTCGATCTGGGCCGAGAGGTATTCGATGGTGGCCTCGGTCAGCCGCTCCAGCAGCGCCTCGAAAAGTGCTTTGTTTTCAGCCTTCAGCGCATGGGCCGGGCCTTGGTCGGGGGTGCCTTTGCCCGCGATCATGTAAGTCGCAACCGTCCACGGCGCGCCCGCGAATCCGATCAGCGTGGTTTCCTTGGGTAGTGCTGTGGCAAGGTTACGCACGGTCTGGTAGATCGGATTTAGGGTTTCGTGGATATCGGCCGCCGGTTTCAGCGCCTTGAAACCCGCCTCGCTGGTGATGGTCGACAGCCGCGGGCCTTCGCCCGTGACAAACCACAAATCCGCGCCCAGTGCTTGGGGAACCAGCAGGATATCGGCAAAAAGGATCGCCCCGTCAAAGCCATACCTGCGGATCGGTTGCAGGGTGACTTCGGTGGCCAAGTCACTGTTATAACACAGGGAAAGGAAGTCGCCCGCCTCGGCCCGGGTGGCGCGATACTCCGGCAGGTAGCGGCCTGCCTGCCGCATCATCCAGATCGGCGGTGTGTCCAGCGTTTCGCCCGCAAGGGCCCTCAGGATCGTCTTTTGCGTGGCCATGTCATTCCTCCGTTTGGCAAGGTGGTCACCCCATGGCGACACAATGTCAAGCACCCGCCGCTTGTCAGTTGCTGGGGACATGGCTAGACCCGTGGCATGACACGCGATTTGCCAACACCCGATACCCCGATGAAGCTGGGCACCCGTGGTTCCCCGCTTGCCCTTGCGCAGGCCTATGAGACCCGCGATAGGCTGTCCGCCGCTTTCGACCTTCCTCAGGAAGCCTTTGAAATCGTTGCGATAAAGACAACGGGCGACAAGGTGATCGACCGACCGTTGAAAGAGATCGGCGGCAAGGGGCTTTTTACCCGCGAGATCGAGGATGCGATGCTCAAGGGGGAGATCGACATCGCGATTCATTCCATGAAGGATATGCCGGTGTTACAGCCCGAGGGGTTGGTTCTGGATACGTACCTGCCGCGCGAAGATGTGCGCGACGCGTTTGTCTCGCCGCATGTCGCATCGCTGGCCGAGCTGGAGGCGGGGGCCAAGGTCGGCACATCCTCGCTTCGCCGCAAGGCTCAGGTTCTGGTGAAATACCCTCATCTTGAGGTGGTTGAATTCCGCGGGAACGTGCAGACACGATTGAGAAAGTTGGATGATGCGGTCGCCGCCTGCACGTTTCTTGCCATGGCAGGCCTGAACCGGTTGGATCGTTCTGATGTTGCGACTGCAGCGATTGCTCCGGAGGTTATGTTGCCCGCACTGGCACAAGGCGCCATTGGAATCGAGCGACGGATGGGTGACACTCGAACCGCCGATATGCTGGCCGCAATCCATGACAAGGTCACCGGCCAACGCCTTGCCGCCGAACGGGCCTTTCTTGCTGCGCTTGATGGATCTTGTGAAACCCCGATTGCCGGACTTGCAGAATTGGATGGCGGCACCCTTCGCCTACGCGGTGAAGTCTTGCGCCCAGATGGATCGGAATCGCTTGCCGATGACCAATCCGCCCCGATTGAAGACGGTCCCGACCTTGGCCGCGAGATGGCTGCAAAGCTATTGGAACAGGGCGGTCCCGGATTCTTCGACTGGCGAAATTAATCGTCGGGCAGAACCTTCCCGGGGTTCATTATGCCATTGGGGTCGAGTGCGGATTTGATGGCGTGCATGGCTTTCAGGGCAACAGGGCTTTTGTGTCGGGACATGGCGGGCCGCTTGGTCAAACCCACACCGTGCTCAGCCGAGAAGCTGCCCCCCAAGGCAATCGCGGTGTCATCCACCATATCCTTGATTTGCTTGAGTGTTTCCGGATCATCCGTGCTGGGCCATGCGGCGAAGTGCAGGTTGCCATCCCCAAGATGCGCCACGCACATCGGGATCAGGTCAGGATCAAGCGCTTGCGCGCTTTCGGTGATTTGCTCAAGCAACTCCTGCATCTTGTCCAGCGGCACGGCGATATCGTTGTCGACCAAGGGTTGACGCAGGCGCGCGACCTCGGCCGAGGCTTCGCGCCGCGCCCACATTTCTTGGCGTTGCCCATCGGATTGGGCGACAGCGGCATCCAGAATGGCGCCCGCCTCGAATAACCGGCCCAAAACCGCTTCGAGATGCGCGGTGACGGGGACCTGACCATCGGGGCCGGGGGTTGCATCGCGTTGGGACAGTGCGCCGACCTCAACCAGAATGTTAACCTCGTGCATCTGATCGAAAGGCGCTCGGGCCTCGGGGAAGCGTTCAAGATAGGCCTCCATGTAGACCCGCGGCATGAATTCAAAGGCTTCGACCGCGCCGCCGGTTTCCTGTTGCAGGGTGTTGAGCAATGAAAGGGCATCTTTCAAAGACTTTGCCGCGACCATAGCGGTGGCGTAGGCCTTGGGCTTTGGGTGCAGTTTCAGTACAGCGGCGGTGATGATCCCCAAGGTTCCTTCGGCGCCGATCAGCAGGTCACGCAGGTCATAGCCCGAGTTGTCCTTGTGCAATTCACTCATTAGGTCAACGACTTCGCCGTTTGGAAGTACAGCCTCGATACCAAGGCACAAGTGCCGTGTATTGCCATAGCGCACCACGTTCGAGCCGCCCGCATTGGTCGACAATACCCCGCCGATCATGGCGGAGCCCCGGGCGCCAAAGGTCAGGGGAAAGATCAAATCATGCTCGTCGGCTGCGCTGTGGATATTGGACAGGACAGCACCCGCTTCGACAATCGCCACCTTCGCCTCTGGGCGGATTTCACGAATGGCCGACAGACGATCCAGCGATATCATCAGCGCCCCTTCGGCGCTGCTGCCTTCGACCAGGCCCGTGTTGCCCGAAACCGGAACAACGGGAGTCGCGGTATGATTGGCCCATTGGACCACTTTTGCGACCTCTTGGGTGTTTGCCGGCCTTGCGACGGCAAGCGGCGTCCAATGCGCGTGGTCTGGCCAATCGCGTGACCATGGCGCGGCCTCTTCCCCGGTCTTTACGTAGTCTGGACCAAGAATATCGCGAAGATCGTCAAGGTTTCTGGACGTGTCTGTGTGATGTGTCATAGGTGGAAAATGCTTGAGCTTGGCGCGGGACACAAGCTGCATTGGACGGACGCATTGCCCGGCCTATTTATGGTGGAACGGTATTTCATTGTGGAGTGACCCATGCCGATGCGATCTCGTCGCCATTTTCTAGGCACCGCCTGCCTATGGGCCGGACTTGCGGCTATACCAGCTGTAGCGGCTGACCGGGATTGGCGCTTCGACTCGATTGATGGTGGAACGCTTTCGTTTTCCGATTGGGCTGGCCAGCCGGTGCTTGTCGTGAACACGGCTTCGCGTTGTGGCTTCACCAAGCAATACGATGGACTTCAGGCTCTTTATGACGAGTACCGCGATCAAGGGTTGGTCGTATTGGCTGTACCGTCACAGGACTTCAAGCAAGAGCTTGCAAACGATGAGCAAGTTGCGGAGTTTTGCGAGGTGAATTTCAATCTGACCCTGCCGATGACGACAATCACCCACGTACGTGGCCCCTCGGCACACCCGTTTTACAAGTGGCTGGCAGAGGCAGAGGGGTTCACTCCAAGCTGGAACTTCAACAAGGTTCTGATCGACCCCGATGGCAAGGTGGTCAATGTTTGGGGGTCGGCGACGCGGCCCCGCTCGCAAGCGATTATACGTAAGATCCAGCCGCTGCTGAAAAGAAGCTGACCAGCCTTGCTAAAACCGCGATTTTGGCACTTGACCTGACGCGCGCCCTGTCTTACCTACCGCCACGGTTTGGCGGAGTAGCTCAGGTGGTTAGAGCAGCGGAATCATAATCCGCGTGTCGGGGGTTCAAGTCCCTCCTCCGCTACCAAAACCCCGAAATTGCTAAATTTTCACTTGGGCCAAGGTATACTCGGGCGCTCAGGCCAGTTCACATCAGCGACCCAATAGGTCAAGCCAATGTTGTTGGCTGGACATCTGGTAAAGCAATGGCATCGAACGGGTATCGAACTTTCGCTTGCTCCCAAGAGGAATTGCTTTGCAATGCAATCGTGCGACGGCATGATGTAGACAGGCATTCTGTCAAGGAAGAGTAAGCAATGTCCGACACGTGTTCTTCGACGACCATGATCGATGACGATCGCGTACGTGTGACGCGGTTTGATTTTGAGCCCGGGCAAGAGACCGGCTGGCACCGGCATGAATACGATTATGTCATCACGGCGCTCACGGATTGTCATATGCGGCTGGAGTTGCCGGGAGCAGAGCGGCAGGAGGTAACCGTCCGCGCCGGAGACGCCTACCGTCGAAGTGAAGGCGTTGAGCACAATGTCATTAACGCGGGCACCGCCGCCATGGCCTTTGTCGAGATCGAATTGAAATAGGTTCAGGCGTGTCCTGCGTCCGAGGATAACGCCAAGGCGCTAATGCCCAATTTCTTGAGCGATGCTTCCCATTTCTGGATGTCATTGGTTTGAAAGACCAAGGTGTGGTCTGCCTCGCAGGTGAGCCAACCGTTCTGGGCGATTTCAGCTTCCACTTGCCCGGGCCCCCACCCCGCATAGCCAAGCGCCATGATGGCCTTTCCCGGGCCGCGCCCCTCGGCGAGGTCCTCAAGAATATCCAGCGTGGCGGTCATCGCGAACTCTTCGTTCACGTCCAGTGTGGAAATCGAGGAGTGATAGCCATAGTCATGTAAAACAAAGCCGCGGCCATGTTCGACCGGGCCGCCAAAATGCACTTGGATGTCACGCGTTTCCGGGGTGGGTTTGATCGACAACTGTTCCAGCAAATCGCGAAGGTGCAAATCACCGGTTGGCTTGTTGATGACCAACCCCATGGCGCCCTCTTCGGAATGCGCACAGACGTAAATCACCGAATGGGCGAACCGAGGATCGCCCATGCCGGGCATGGCGATCAGTAGCTTTCCGGTCAGGTCAATCTGGTCAGTCACGCGATGCTCTGTTCTTTGGATTTGTACTTAAAGAATGGGGGTAGCGTGGCTACAGTGCAAGCATCCGATGGGACATACTCGCGACTTCTCGCCGGAAAGTGAGTTGGCATTTCAATGGGAATCCCCCATTTGAAAGACATGATTAGAAAACTCTCTGCAATTTGCGTGGCCCTTGTAGGTGCCTTTGTGTCTCCTGTTCATGCCAATCCTGCCGCCGATCTGGTCGAGGCCAGTATTTTGACAGGATGGCGTGGTACGGATGGGCGCCATGTCGCGGCCGTTCATCTGGAACTGCAGGATGGTTGGAAAACCTACTGGCGCGCGCCCGGTGATGCGGGCATCCCGCCGCGGTTCAACTGGTCAGGGTCGCGCAATTTGTCGGATGTGGCGATCACTTGGCCAACTCCGCGTACCTTGTCCCAAAATGGTGTGCGCACCATCGGATATGCCAATTCTCTGACGTTGCCGATACATTTTACGCCCAAACAGGCAGGGCAGGCGATCAATCTGGATGGCACGCTTGAATTGGGCCTGTGCAAAGATGTGTGCCTGCCTTTGACCCTACGCATCTCGCAAGATCTTCCTCAGGCAGGTGGTAAGCGTGATCCGCGCATCGTGGCGGCCCTCGCTGCACGACCGTACTCGGCCCGGGAAGCAGGCGTTGGACGCGTTGCTTGTTCGGTATCACCGATAGAGGACGGGATGCGCCTGCGCGCCGAGATCGACGTCAAGCGCCAAGGCCGCGATGAGATGGCCGTCATCGAGACGGACAACCCGCAAATCTGGGTGGCACAGGCCAGAACGACCCGGCAGAATGGGCGACTGTTGGCTGAAACGGAGCTGTATCACGTCAACGGCGACAGCTTTGCCCTCAATCGGGAGGGTCTACGCATAACCGTTCTTGGCGGTGGTCAGGCTGTTGATATTCAGGGTTGTTCGGCACGCTGATCGGCTCGGCCCCGACCGGTCACGGACAGCCCCGCATAAAGCCCCAGAACGATGAGCGCCGCGCCGGTGATGAATACGGCCAAGGCGGCGGGCATCGCGGGCAATTCCTCAAGCATTGGGGCGAGCGAGGTCAGGAGCGCCGGCAAGGTTCCTGACACGATGGTCGCGCCCATGGTCACGGCCAGCCAAGCCATGATAGCCACCCCACCTAAGGCCACGGTTCTGCGAACGGCTGGCACCGGCGCGTGCAGAATACGCTTCAGGGCGCTTGTCTGTCGCGCCACGTCCTGCTGCATCGCGATGAGGGCAGGCACCACCAACAGGACTACGACAACCCCGAAACCAAGACCGTAGACCAAGGTGATCACGGTGGGTTTCAGGAACTGCGCCTGTTGCGAGCGTTCGAAAAGCAAAGGCATCAAGCCCAAAACCGTTGTCGCCGTCGTCAGGAAAACGGGCCTGAGCCGGTCAACCGCCCCGTCGATGATCGCGGGGACAAGCCCACGGTCCCGGGCGTGTTCGTCGATTGTCGTCACCAGAACGATCGAGTCGTTGATGATGATCCCCGTCATCCCCAAAAGCCCCACGACCGTGAACATGCTCAGCGGTACATCCCATGCATTATGGCCATAGATCGTGCCAACCAAGCCGAAGGGAATGATCGCCATTACCACAATGGGCCGTGTCCAGCTTGAGAATACCCACGCCAGAACAAGGTAAATGCCTGTCAGGGTCAGGATAAGGCCAAGACGCGCATCGGCCAGAAACTCACTCTCCTGCTCGCTCAGGCCCGACACCCGCCATTCGACCTGCTGTTCGCTGGCAATCCGGGGCAATACCTCGGTTTCGAGGGCTTCGCTGATTTCACTCGCACGGGCCGGATCATCTTCAGAGATGTCCCCGGTCACATTGATCAGGCGGATACCGTTTTCCCGCCGCACGGTGGAAAACCCGGTGCGCTGCTCCACGCTGACCAAATCGGCAAGTGGCACATAGGCGCCTTGCGGCGTGCGCAACTGCATGCGTTCAAGGAAATCGGCGGTGAGTTCGTTTTCTGGCAATTCCACACGGATTTCGGCGCTGCGTGGGCCAAGCGGGTATGTTGCCGCCTCGATACCGTTCAGACGGTGCCGCATCACGCGGCCCAAGCCATCAATGGTAAAGCCAAGCGCTTGCCCTTGTGGCGTCAACTCGAGGATAAGCTCCTGTTTGTCGTAGGCCAGATTGTCTTGGACGCCCGACACTTCGGGGTAGCGCGACAAAGCATCTTTCAAAGCCTCGGATGCCGTCTTGAGGGTCTCGGCGGTTGCTCCGTAAAACTCCACGTCCAAGGCATCGCCCCCGGGCCCCGAGCGCCACCCTCGGAAGCTGACGGTTTCGGCCAGCGGGTGCTGTTTCACGCGTTCCTGAAGCTCGCCGACGAAGGCGAAGCTGGAGTAAGGTCGCAGGTCGGCATCAATCAGCTCTATAGCAATGCCACCCAGTTGATCGGGCTCTTTGGTGTCGGCACCTGCCAGACCATAACCCGTGTTCCCGCCAACCTGCGCCATCACGTAGTCCAAAGGATTGCGGCCATGGCGTTCTTCGTACTCGTTGCCCAATTCTTCGGTTGCGCGTTGCAATTCGCGCATCATCTCCAGCGAGTCTTCGCGTGTGGCACCCGGCGCCATGGCAAAATTGCCAGTGACGCTGCCGCGCTCGGGCGCGTTGAAGAACCGCCATTGCACGTCGCCCTGCACGAAAAGGGCGATTTGCGAGGCGAGAATGGCAATCACGCCTGCCATGACGGGGTATCGCAGGCGGATCACCCACGCCATGAAAGGCCGGAACAAGGCCTCGCGGACCCAGACGAATCCGTGGTTCACCACGCGGCTTGGGGCGTCGTACCAGTGCCGCTTGTGCGCATGGCTCAGGGAATGG
>DATFKJ010000267.1:0-9739 GCA_035268705.1 Roseovarius sp.
TTCTACATCAATGCGACCCAAGACCCCTGGACGCCGCATTTTCGGATGTGGGACTATATCGCCAATGAACTGCCCCGCGTTCTGACCGCGAATTTCGCGATTGATGAAGACCGGCAGGCCATCACCGGGCATTCCATGGGCGGGCATGGCGCGTTGACATTGGCGATGTCCCTGCCCGGGCGCTATGCCAGTGTCTCGGCCTTCTCGCCGATCTCGAACCCCACGCAAAGCGATTGGGGCCGCAAACAATTCGCCGCCTATCTTGGTGACGACGAAAGCCAATGGGCCGCACATGATGCCAGCATCCTGATGCGCGAACGCGGCTTTGATGGCCCTGTTCTGGTGGATACCGGCACGCAAGACCAATTCATTGACCTTTTGCGCCCCGAGGCATTCGCCGCCGCCTGCGCCGAGAAACGGCAGCAGGCTACGCTCAGGATGCAGCCGGGCTATGACCACAGCTATTTCTTTGTGTCGAGCTTCATGGAAGATCACATCAGCTTTCACGCCGAAGCGCTTTATGCGGGGTAATCCATGTCGCACTATGACCTGATCATCATCGGCTCCGGCCCATCGGGCCGGTCGGCGGCCATTCAAGCGGGCAAGCTCAAACGCCGGGTTCTGGTGATTGACCGAAAGGATCGGTTGGGCGGTGTGTCGGTTCATACCGGGACGATCCCCTCGAAAACCCTGCGCGAAACCGTGTTGAACCTTTCAGGCTGGCGCGAGCGCAGCTTTTACGGGCGCTCCTACCGTGTGAAGGAAGATATTGATGCGGGCGACCTGAAATCACGCCTGCACATGACCTTGGATTACGAGGTTGACGTGCTGGAGCATCAGTTCAACCGAAATCACGTTGACACCCTGAGCGGTATGGCGCGTTTCGTCAGCCCCACCGAGGTGGAAGTCGCCACTGAGGCGGGTGAAGTGACCAAGGTCTCGGGCGATAAGTTCATGATCGCGACGGGCACGAAAACCTATCGGCCCGACAATATCCCCTTCAACGGTTCCACCATCGTGGATAGCGATGAGTTTCTGGAACTGGCGCAAATCCCGCGTAGCCTGATCGTGGTGGGCGCGGGCGTGATCGGGGTGGAATATGCCACCATGTTTTCGGCACTTGATGTGCGGGTGACTTTGGTCGAACCGCGTGACAGCTTTCTGGATTTCATAGACCGTCGGTTGATCGAGGAGTTCACCCACCAAATCCGCGAAAATGGTGTGGACCTCCGGCTTGGTTCGGCGATCGAGAAGGTCGAGGATGGCGGCACCCATGTTGAGATCACCTTGGCCAACGGGCGCCACGTCCGGTCGGAAATGTTGCTTTTTGCAGCCGGGCGAATGGGGGCAACGGACAAGTTGAACGTGGATGCCGCGGGGCTTGAAACAGATCACCGTGGACGGCTGGAGGTGGACCGCAAGACCTATCAAACCAATGTGCCGCATATCTATGCCACTGGCGATGTCATCGGGCATCCCTCGCTTGCCTCGACCTCGCTTCAGCAGGGGCGCGTTGCGGCCTGCCATGCGCTTGATACGCCAACCCTGCCCGAAAGCCCTTGGTTTCCTTATGGTATCTATTCCGTGCCTGAGATTTCCACTTGTGGCATGTCCGAGGAAGAGATGCAGGAACGCGGTATTCCCTATGAGGTGGGGATCGCCCGCTTCCGTGAAACCAGCCGCGGGCATATCATGGGGCTGGAGCATGGTATGTTGAAAATGCTGTTCTCGCTCAAGACCCGCCGGGTTCTGGGCGTGCAGATCGTTGGAGAAGGCGCGACCGAGTTGATCCACATTGCACAGGCGGTTTTGAATCTCAAAGGCACGGTGGATTACTTCGTTCAGAACACCTTCAACTACCCCACGCTGGCCGAGGCCTACAAGATTGCGGGCCTCGATGCCTTCAACCGCATGCCGATCCCCGAGGAATACAAGGTCAAGCGCGAGGATAAGCCGAAGAAGGCCAAGACGTGAGCGCCATTTACGTCGATGCCGACGCCTGCCCGGTGAAGGCCGAGGTTGAGAAGGTCGGCACGCGCCATGGCTTGCGCATGTTCATCGTGTCGAACGGCGGTTTGCGGCCATCGCAAAATCCATTGGTCGAAACGGTAATCGTGCCGGACGGCCCCGATGTTGCCGACCAATGGATCGCGGACCGCGCAGGCACTGGGGATATTGTCGTAACCGGCGATATCCCATTGGCCGCGAAGTGCGTAGAAGCTGGCGCGCAGGTGATAAAGCACAATGGCGAGATGCTGACCGCGCGCAATATAGGGCAAGTTCTGGCCACCCGCGACCTGATGGCCGATCTGCGCGCCGCTGACCCTTTCCGCCAAGGCGGGGGTAAGGGGTTTACAAAGGCGGATCGCTCCCGTTTTCTGGACGGGTTGGAGCGCGCGGTTCGTGCCGCCTCCGGCTGAACCCAAAGGCCCGTGATGACATCTGCAACCGTCCAGCGATCCAACCTGACCGGGGCGCTTTATGCGCTTGTGGCGGTGATGTGTTTTTCGCTGAACGATGTGGGTATCAAGTTCCTGTCTGACAGATATGCCTTGCATCAGGTGATTTTCATCCGCTCCACCGTTGGAACCCTGTTGTTTCTGGCCGTGATCATGCCGCTGAGTGGTGGATTGAAGGTGATGCGAACCCGGCGGCTCAAGGTGCATCTGGTTCGTGGGCTTTGTGTTGTTTTCGCCAATATGTGCCTGTTTCTGGGGCTGGCGGCGATGCCGATTGCCGATGCTGTCGCGGTGTTTTTCATCTCGCCGTTGGTGATCACCGTGTTTTCGGTGATTTTTCTGGGCGAAACTGTGGGTGCCCGCCGATGGGCGGCGATTGCCGTGGGCTTCGTGGGTGTTTTGGTTATCGTGAAACCCGGCACATCGGCGTTTCAGGTGGCCTCGCTTTTGCCGATGCTGGCGGCGACGCTCTATGCCGTGATCCATATTCTCGCGCGCAAGATCGGCGGCACGGAAAGCGCCGCGACCATGGCGTTTTACATCCAACTGACCTTTATCATCGCCAGTGCCGGCTTTGGCCTGACGCTTGGGCATGGGGCCTATGCCACCGATACGCACCCGTCGCTATCGTTCCTGCTCAGGGCATGGGGGCCGGTGATGGCGGAGGATTGGCCCATTCTGATCATGCTGGGGGTGAGCGGCGTCTTGGGTGGGTTTTTCATCAGTCAAGCCTATCGTCTGTCCGAGGCCGCCTTTGCCGCGCCTTTCGAATATGTCGCGATGCCCATGGCGATCATCTGGGGCGTGACGGTGTTCGGCACATGGCCCGCGCCCACGGCGTGGATCGGGATTGCCTTGATCATCGGGTCGGGCCTCTACCTTCTATGGCGCGAGTCGGTGCAGGATGACACATTGGCGGGCAAGGCCCCGCGACGGAGGTAGAAATGCCCATCAACGCGGTGATCTTCGATATCGGCAATGTCCTGATTGAATGGCAGCCAGAGCGTTATTTCACCCACCACATCGGCGAGGAGCGCACCCGCGCGATGTTTGCCGAAGTAGACATCCACGGCATGATGAATCGGATTGATGTTGGCCACGCCTTTGACCAAGTGGTCGAGGAAACCGCCCAAGCCCATACCGATTGGCACGATGCAATCCTGATGATCCGCGATAACTGGGCCGATGTGGCAAGCCCGGCCATTCCGTTGAGCGTGCATTTGCTGCGGCAATTGCGGGCCAAGGGCATTCCCGTCTTTGCGCTGTCGAATTTCGGGGCCGAGAACTTCCCCGTCAGCGCGGCGAAATATCCGTTTCTGGATGAGTTTGACCGGCACTACATTTCCGGGAGGTTGGGGATGATCAAACCCGATGCGGCCATCTATAAGGCCGTTGAGGCCGATTGCGGGATGTCCCCCGAGACGCTTTTGTTCACCGACGACCGGCCCGACAACATCGCGACTGCACAGGTGCGCGGCTGGCAAACCCACCTGTTTGACGGGCCGGACGGATGGGCGCATTGTCTGGTGGAACAGGGATTGCTGACAAAGGACGAGGCGCAATGAACATCACGATCATTCCATTCGACGAGGGCCAGAAACACCTTGATTGGATCGGCCTTTGTGAGGCGTTCGAGGCCGGTCACAAGCTGCCAAAGGCCGAGATTGGCGATACGTTCCTCTATCGTGATCCCGATACCCTTCTATCCCGCGCCGCTTGGATTGATGGCATGGGGATGGCCGTTAAAACCGCCACGATTTTCCCCGAAAACCCCGGCAAGGGCGACCCGATGATCAACGGTGCGGTGAACCTTTATTCCGACAAGGACGGCACGCTTTCGGCACTTTTGGATTTTCACCTTGTGACCAAATGGAAAACCGCGGGCGACAGCCTGTTTGCCGCGCGCAAACTGGCCCGGCCAGACAGTGAAAACATTCTGATCGTAGGGGCCGGGACGGTCGGGCGGGCCTTGTTCGAAGCTTATAAGGCCGCCTTTCCAAAGGCGCGGTTCCGGGTATGGAACCGCACCCGGGCCAATGCCGAAGCGATGTGCGAGGATTGCCCGGGCTTGCGGGTCGCAGATGATCTGGAACGCGCGGTGCGCGATGCCGATATTGTCACTTCGGCCACCATGTCGACCGAACCGGTGTTGAAGGGCGAGTGGTTCCAGCCCGGTCAGCATATCGACGTGATCGGCGCCTACCGCCCGGATATGCGCGAGGTGGATGATGAAGGTCTGAAACGGGCGCGGATTTTCGTGGATAGCTATGACACCACAGTTGGCCATATCGGTGAGATCAAGATCCCGCTGGAGGCAGGTACGATCACCCGTGATGACCTGATTGCCGAGCATTATGAGCCCGAGCAATTCACCCGGACGAGTGACGATGAAATTACCCTTTTCAAGAATGGCGGCGGCGCGCATCTGGACCTGATGACCAGCCGATACATCCTTGATGCGTGGCAGAAGGCACAATGATCGAGTGGGTTCTGGCCGGGCTGGCGGGGCTGGTCTTGGCCCCCACGGTGGCCGAGGTTTTGCGCCCGCGCATGGGGCCAAAGGTGCGCCAAGAGGCCCCCGGTGAGTTTGCCGATCTGTCGCGCGGAGTGACCCATTATCAATGGCTTGGCCCCGAAGGTGGGCCATTGGTGGTGTGCGTGCATGGCCTGACAACGCCGTCTTTTGTTTGGGAAGGTATCGCGCCACGGCTGGCCGAGGCAGGATATAGGGTGTTGACTTATGACCTTTACGGGCGTGGGTATTCCGACCGGCCCCGAGGCGTGCAAGAGGCAGAGTATTTCACCGCGCAGCTTGAGGAGCTTCTGGAGCATTTGGGAGTAGACGAGCGGTTCACGCTCGTCGGATATTCCATGGGTGGCTCAATCGGTGCCTGCTATGCGGCGCAGAACCCTGAGCGGTTGAATAGGATGATCCTGCTGGCCCCTGCTGGCATGGGGCATGATCTTGGCCCGGTGGCGCGCTTGGTGGTGAACTATGGCGGGTTTGGCAGATGGCTGTTCATGGCGATGTATGGACGGTCTTTCCGGCAAGGCACCGAAACCGAACGCGACTTGCCCTCAAGCGTGCCGGATATCGTGTACCGGCAACAAAATGAACTACGCTACCGAGGGTTTCGCGGTGCGGTTCTGTCGTCCATGCGCGGGATTTTGGACCGCGACCTTGAAGACGAGCATCGCGCGATTGCCGAAAGCGACTTGCCGGTTCTGGCGATCTGGGCGCGCGACGATGAGGTGATCCCGATCACAGGGATGGGCAAGCTGGCCGAGTGGAACCGCAAGGCCGAGCACGAGGTCATCGAGGGCGCGGGGCATGCGCTTGCCTATTCGCACAGCGACGAGGTGGTTGGCCTGTTGCTGCCTGCGCTTGAGGCTGCCCAAAAGTAACCGGGCTCCACGTGGGAGCCCGGAAGATCGTTTACCCTTTGACGAGCACCTGCGGCGAGATCACGTCGATCCCAAGGGCCTTGCCTACAGCGTAGTAGGTCAGTTGTCCGGCGTGGACGTTCAGACCGTTCAACAGATGCGGATCGTCGGCGCAGGCCTGTTTCCAACCTTTGTCGGCCAAGGCCAGCATGAAGGGCATCGTGGCATTGCCAAGGGCGATGGTCGAGGTGCGCGCGACGGCCCCCGGCATGTTGGCCACGCAGTAGTGCATGATGCCGTCCACCTCATAGATCGGGTCAGCGTGGGTGGTGGCCTTGGAGGTCTCGAAACAACCGCCTTGGTCAATCGCCACGTCCACCAGAACAGCCCCCGGTTTCATGCTGGGAAACTGGTCACGACGCACCAATTTGGGCGCTTCGGCGCCGGGGATCAGAACCGCGCCGATGACCATATCGGCCTCTTGCAAATGCTCGGCAAGAAGGCCGGCCGAGGAATAGCCAGTGTTGAAGGTGTCGCCGAAAACATCATCAAGGTAGCGCAGACGCGGCAGCGAACGATCCAGCACGGTGACATCCGCGCCCATGCCCGCCGCGATGCGGGCGGAGTGGGTGCCAACAACACCTCCGCCGATGACGACAACCTTGGCAGGCCCGACGCCGGGCACACCGCCCATCAAAACGCCACGGCCACCGTTGGCTTTTTGCAGGGTGTAGGCACCCACTTGCGGGGCCAGACGACCGGCCACTTCGGACATCGGGGCCAACAATGGAAGGCCGCCGCGATCGTCTGTCACGGTTTCATAGGCAATGGCCGTGCAACCCGATTCAATCAGATCGTGGGTTTGGGCGGGGTCAGGTGCGAGGTGAAGATAGGTAAACAGAAGCTGCCCTTCGCGCAGCATCTTACGCTCGACCGCTTGGGGTTCTTTCACCTTCACGATCATGTCGGCACTGGCAAAGATTTCCTCGGCGGTGTCGATGATCTTGGCCCCGGCGGCTTCATAGACGGCATCGTCAAACCCTGCACCGAGGCCTGCACCGGCCTGAATGATGACCTCGTGACCGTGCGCCACGGCCTCTTGGGCGGCATTGGGTGTCATGCCGACGCGGAATTCTTGTGGCTTGATCTCGGTTGGGCATCCGATTTTCATTGCGTATCCTCCTCGCATTCAGTTGTGTGCAGAATGTCGCAGGTGGCGCGCAATTGGGTTGATATTTCCCTCGCATAGCTCCGTATTTTGTGAATAATCTTCGAAAGCTTTGAATTTTTGACGAAAGGCCTTGCGCAAATGGCTTTGGATGCGATGGATCGGCGGCTTTTGGATGTCCTACAGCGCAAGGGGCGCATTTCGAATGCCGACTTGGCCGAGGCGGTTAATCTGTCAGCAAGTGCCTGCCACCGACGGGTGCAGCGGCTAGAGGCCGAGGGCTATATTCGCGACTACGTGGCACTTCTGGATGCCCGCAAACTGGGAATGCCCGCAACGATTTTTGTCGAGATCACCTTGTCAACACAAGCCGACGACGTGCTGGAGGCCTTTGAAAAGGCCGTGGCGCGTATTCCCGACGTTCTTGAATGTCACCTGACGGCAGGGGCCGCCGATTACATCCTCAAGGTCGTGGCCGAGAACACCGAGGATTTCGCGCGCATACACCGGCAGTACCTGACGCGGCTGCCGAGTGTCGCGAAGATGCAATCCAGCTTTGCCTTGCGGACGGTTTTCAAGACGACGGCCCTGCCCCTTTGAATTGACACGACCACCCAGAGGACAAATGGGGCCTTGGCATTCCTGCCAAAGCCCCGTGGCGATTTATCGTGAGTGATGGCACGCCGGGTTACTCACACGCTGCACACAAAACACTAACAACTCGTTACGTCTGCACTCGTTACACCTAGCTACAGTTACCGGGCATTCATTGCAGGTTTTGCGCTCGCCTAAATGGGGAAAACCTTGCGGCGTTACCCCCCAAAGCGACCAGCCTTTGAACGGATGAAAAAAGGCCCCGGCAAATGCCAGGGCCTTTTCTAGAATTGAAAGCCGCGAAAGATTACTCCTCGGCTTCCTCTTCTTTCTTGGCTTCTTCGCCAGTCTCCTGATCGACGGTTTTCATCGACAGGCGCACCTTGCCACGATCATCGAAGCCCAGCAGTTTGACCCAGACTTCCTGACCTTCCTTGAGCACATCCGAGGGATGGTTCAGGCGGCGGTTTTCGATCTGGCTGACGTGTACCAGACCGTCGCGTTTGCCAAAGAAGTTCACGAAAGCGCCGAAGTCGACGATCTTCACGACCTTGCCCTTGTAAATCGCGCCTTCCTCGGGCTCTGCCACGATCGAATGGATCATGTCATAGGCCTTCTGAATCGACTCGTTGTTCGGGCTGGCGATCTTGATGATGCCCTCGTCGTTGATATCGACCTTGGCACCGGAGGTTTCCACGATCTCCCGGATCACCTTACCGCCCGACCCGATGACTTCGCGGATTTTGTCCTGCGGAACGGTCATGGTCTCGATCCGGGGTGCGTGAACGCTGAAGTCGCCCGCTTCGGTCAGGGCGTTCGCCATTTCGCCAAGGATATGAAGGCGGCCTTCTTTCGCTTGGGCGAGGGCTTTCTTCATGATCTCGGGCGTGATGCCTGCAACCTTGATGTCCATCTGAAGCGAGGTGATCCCGGTCTCGGTCCCAGCAACCTTGAAGTCCATGTCGCCGAGGTGATCTTCGTCACCCAGAATATCGGTCAGGACCGCGTAATCGCCATCTTCCTCAAGGATCAAGCCCATAGCCACACCGGCCACGGCCGACTTGAGCGGCACGCCTGCGTCCATCATCGACAGCGACCCACCACAGACCGAGGCCATGGAGGAGGAGCCATTCGACTCGGTGATTTCCGAGACAACGCGGATGGTATAGGGGAAGTCGGTTGCGGCGGGCAGAACGGCCTGAAGGGCGCGCCATGCCAGCTTGCCGTGACCAACCTCACGACGGCCCGGAGGGCCCACGCGGCCCGCTTCACCGACCGAGTAGGGCGGGAAGTTGTAGTGCAGCAGGAAGTTCGAGCGGAAGTTCCCATGCAGGGCGTCGATGATCTGTTCGTCGTCGCCGGTGCCGAGGGTGGTGACCACAAGGCCTTGGGTCTCGCCACGGGTGAAGAGGGCCGAACCGTGGGTCCGCGGCAGGATGCCGGTTTCGGACACGATCGAGCGGACCTCATCGAGCGAGCGACCGTCGATGCGCTTGCCGGATTTGACCACGTCGCCGCGCAGAACGGCGGCTTCGAGTTTCTTGAGGGCCGCGCCAAGGTTGGCGTCTTCGCGCTGTTCTTCGGTCAGGCCTTCAAGAACGGTATCCTTGGCGGCGTTGACGGCGGCTTGGCGTTCCTGCTTGTCGAGGATCGCGTAGGCGCTGCGCATCTTCTCTTCGCCCAGACCTTTGACCACCTCGTAAAGCTCGGAGTAATCCGGCGGGGTGAAATCGAAGGGTTCCTTGGCGGAGTCTTCCGCGAGGCTGATGATCAGGTCGATCACCGGCTGGATTTGCTCGTGCGCGAAGGTCACGGCGCCCAGCATCTCGTCCTCGGTCAGCTCATAGGCCTCGGATTCGACCATCATCACGGCGTCTTTGGTGCCGGCAACCACCAGATCAAGGCGTTGGTCGGGGTTGTTGCGCAGGTCGTGCATGTCTTCGACATCCGGATTCAGGATGTATTCGCCATCCTCATAGCCCACGCGGCAGCCCGCGATCGGGCCCATGAAGGGCGCGCCGGAAATGGTCAGCGCCGCCGAGGCCGCGATCATCGCGACCATGTCGGGATCGTTGACCAGATCGTGGCTAAGGACCGTACACATAACAAGAACTTCGTTCTTGAAGCCGGGCAC
>DATFKJ010000268.1:0-7910 GCA_035268705.1 Roseovarius sp.
GCATCCAGATAGAGGCCCTCGATCCCGGTTTTGTCGATGATGGGCGAGCCATCGGGCGTCATATCCATGATCCCGCCCCAACTGCGCAGGACCTTGGCCTTGCCGATCGCGGGCATCAGGGTCATCCCCGCCTCCATCACATGTTCGACCATGGGCAGGTTGCCGCGCGCCGCGTAAGAGGCGTAGAAATCCAAGTCGCCGCCAAAAACGAGGCCACCCTTGTCCGACTGGCTGATATAGAAATGGCCCATGCCAAAGCTCACCACATGGTCGATGCAGGGCTTTAACCCTTCGGTCACAAAAGCCTGCAAGACATGGCTTTCGATGGGCAGGCGCATGCCTGCCATCTGCGCCACTTGGCTGGACCGGCCCGCGACGATGATCGCCACCTTCTTGGCCTTGATCGCACCGCGCGTGGTCTGCACGCCCTTGACGACACCGCCCTCGATATCAATGCCCGTCACTTCGCAGTTCTGGATCAGGTCCACGCCCCGCTCACTCGCCCCCCGTGCATAGCCCCAAGCGACGGCGTCGTGCCGCGCGGTGCCGGCCCGCCGCTGCAACAACCCGCCGTAGATGGGAAACCGCGCTTGGTCGTAATCCAGATAGGGCAGCATCCGCTTGAGGTCCGCGACACTCAGCAATTCAGCATCATCGCCCTGATTGCGAATGGCATTGCCCCGCCGGATCGCCGCATCGCGCTGTGCATCCGAATGGAACAAGGCAATCTGCCCGCGCTGCGAATGCATGACGTTGTAATTCAGGTCCTCTTCCATCCCCTCCCACAGCTTCAGGGAATGACTGTAAAATTCCGAATTGCCGGGCAGGAAGTAATTGGCCCGCACGATTGTGGTATTGCGCCCCACGTTGCCGCCGCCCAGATACCCCTTTTCCAGAACCGCGACATTGGTGATGCCATGCTCCTTGGCAAGGTAGTAAGCGGTCGACAACCCATGCCCGCCGCCGCCGATGATCACCACGTCATAGGCCTCTTTCGGCGTGGCATCATGCCAATGCGCCTGCCAACCCTTGTTGCCTGTCAGGCCCTCTTTCAACACGCGCAAACCGGAAAAGCGCATCGCCATCTCCCTCATACTTCGGGCCGGAGTGAACCAAGCCTTCCCCGGAATAGCAATGGGGGGCGCGGCCGCCCCCCAAGTTTTCCGACAGGTTCTTGTCTACGGGCGACCCGCCGGACGTTACAGCCCCAAGGCGCGATAGCTGGCCGCGACTTTTTCGATCGAGGCAAGATAGGCCGCCGTGCGCAGGTCTTCGCAGTCATCCCGCTCGTGCCAGATCGCGCGCATCGACTGATACGCCGTGCGCATCGTGTCATCCAGACCCGAGCGAACAAGCTCCAACTCGTCGGCCCCGCGAAGGTACTGCTCCTTGAAGTCCGGCGACATTGACCACTTGCCACCAAGATGCTCATCCAGCTTGCGCAACTCATTGACGATCAATTCATGCCGCGCCTCTTCCTGACGGCGCCCCATCCGGCCAAAGCGGATGTGACTGAGGTTCTTGACCCATTCGAAATAGGACACGGTCACACCACCAGCGTTGGCATACATATCGGGGATGATAACCGTCCCCTTCTTGCGCAGGACCGCGTCGGCCCCGGCTGTCACCGGGCCATTGGCTGCTTCGATGATCAGTGGCGCCTTGACGTTTTCCGCATTGTCGAGGTTGATCACCCCTTCAAGCGCCGCCGGGATCAAGATATCGCAATCATGCTCCAGGTATTTTGAGCCATCGCGGATGTACTTGCCCGAGGGGTAACCATCCACACCGCCATGCTTTGCGATCCAGTTGCGGATGTCATCCACGTCAAGGCCGTTCTCATCCATCAAACCGCCATCACGTTCGATGATGGCCGTGATCTTGCAGCCGTCCTCCTCAGCAAGAAACTTCGCCGCGTGGTAGCCCACGTTGCCCAGGCCCTGCACCACAACGCGCTTACCATCGAGCTTACCGCTCATCCCGGCTTTCTTGACGTCCTCGGGATGGCGGAAGAATTCGCGCAGAGCATATTGCACGCCGCGGCCCGTGGCTTCCGTCCGGCCCTGAATGCCGCCGGCATTTACCGGTTTGCCCGTCACACAGGCGCGTGCGTTGATGTCCGTGGTATTCATCCGCCGGTATTGGTCCGCGATCCACGCCATCTCGCGCTCGCCCGTACCCATGTCGGGTGCAGGCACGTTCTGGCTGGGGTGGATCAGGTCGCGCTTGGCCAGTTCATAGGCAAACCGCCGGGTGATCCGCTCAAGCTCGTGCTCGTCCCATTCACGCGGGTCGACGCAAAGCCCACCTTTCGAGCCCCCGAAAGGCGCCTCCACAAGCGCGCATTTGTAGGTCATCAGCGCGGCCAAGGCCTCGACCTCGTCCTGATTGACGGCGGTTGAATACCGAATACCGCCCTTTACGGGCTCCATATGTTCCGAGTGGACACTGCGATAGCCGGTGAATGTATGGATCTGGCCACGCAGGCGCACGCCGAAGCGTACGGTGTAGGTGGCGTTGCAAACCCTGATCTTCTCTTCCAGCCCCGGCGGCAGGTCCATCAACGAAACCGCGCGGTTGAACATCAAATCCACGCTTTCGCGAAAGGTCGGTTCCTTGGTCTTGGTCATATTGGTCTCCCCGGTGTCGGCTGGTCTTGTCGCCAGCTCTGGTAGCAATGACTGCGTTCCATTATCGTTAAAGCATGCGACAATTTTGTCCACCCACAGCAAACGGCAATAACCAAGTTTCCCTTGCCGGGGCTGACTATCCCCGATTTCGCGACAATCCACACAAAGCGCTCTGATCGTTACCGTATGGCGGCTTTTCTGCCATGTTCTTTCCCAATTCAGCCCAATTTCCGCCATTTATCTTATGCATACGAGAATAAGCTAATTCCGTTGCCATGGGCGAAATCCGTCCGAAGAGGTGCCACAATGCGAAACATCGGTCTACAATCCCCCGCCGCGGTCAAAACCTGCGTGAAGCATCGGGTCGCAACCCTGAAACGCTTCCGTAGCGACCAAGACGGCAGCATGACGGTATACACCTTCTTTATTCTGATGTTCATGTTGATCATGGGCGGCGTGGCCGTCGACACCATGCGGCAAGAGATGCATCGCGCCAAATTGCAGGCCAATCTGGATGCCGCAGTCTTGTCCGCCGCATCGGCCCCTTACGATGAAGACCCCAATACACCTGACGCCGAAGAGCGCATCAAAGACCACTTCAAGAAAGCAAATCTTGAGAACTACCTGCACACCTTCAACGAAGGCGACGTTATCATAACCGAGAAAACGGCCAAGGTCAGCGCATCGGCAAGTCAGGAACTGGACACCTACTTCATGCGCCTTTCGGGCATCAAAACGCTCAAGGCGAATGCCGCATCGACGGCCCGGACAGGTGTGCAGCAACTTGAGGTCGTGCTTGTGCTCGACGTCTCGGGCTCCATGTCCGGCGACCGTCTGGATTCGCTCAAAACCGCCGCAAAAAGTTTCGTGACCCAGATCATCGACAATTCCGACGGTGGCAAGGTCGCCTTCTCGATCGTTCCCTACAGCTTCAACTCGGCCCCGCCCGAGGCGATTTACAACGAGCTCAACGTGAATACGGCGCACCACTACTCGCGGTGCCTGACCTTCCACGAAGATGATTTCGAAGACCCGTACATCGAGTCCAAGGACAGCTATATCGGAAACGATCGTAAATACACCCAGACGATCTTCACCTCGATTGACTATGGAAGCTGGGACAACGCCGACTTCGGCAACGTTGGCAACGGTGACATCACCAACACGTACACAAGTGCTTACAACTCGGCCTGTTACGCGGACCCGCGTTTCGAAATCCTTGCCTACTCCAGCAATGAAGCCGACCTGCACGACAAGATTGATGCACTGACCGCCGCTGGTGGCACATCCTCTGAAATGGGCGTGAAATGGGGTGCGGCGCTCCTCGACCCAAACTTCCAGACCGTCGGAACCGCTCTGAAAACCAATGCGCAAATTATCCCGGTCACCAATGACGAAGGGGCCATCACCTCGACGCGCAATATGACCGTCGCTTCCGAACTTGTGACCTTGCCAGAAGCCTACGGAAGCTCCAAAGCCATGAAAATCATGGTTATCATGGGCGATGGTGCAAACTCGAACACCTATGTTCTGAGAGATCCAAACAATCACTTCGATCCAGATCAGGCTGATGCACACACGATCGACGATTACCGTGGGCCTGACTCTAACCTGTACCTTCTGAACGAACCGGCAGCGACTGAAACAGAAATGGTTTTCGTGCGTGCAACCACGCCGTGGGGGCATGTCTCCTATCACGAACCCCTTTGTGGCCGGTACTGGTATTGGACCTGCGAGTATAACGAGGTCGAAGTGGAAGGCAGCGAGGAAGGACAACCCGAACCAGCCTTCTACCTCTACTCCCCTTCGTCGGACCGATACATCCGGCTCGACCCGGATCAAGGTTTCTCGCAAGGCGACCGCTTCACCCAGTCGGAGTTCGACGCCAAGATCGCCGATCTACCTGAATACAACGGTATCCTGAGCAATCTGTCGACGAGTTTCGACGTGGCCGTTGACACCATGGATCTTGCGGAAGAGACGATCGAGAAAGTCGAGGAAAATTTCGATCAACCAGAAGACAAGTTCTACGAGCGTTTTTCCTGGGAAGAGGCATGGGGTCTCATGACGCCCCATGAATATGGTGATATCACCAGCGACTGGGGCGCCTTCAACCAGTATAACTACCAATCCAATGACCGCCTGAGCAGTTCGGAAAAGAACGCGCGCATGGTCGACACTTGCAAAGCTGCGGATAACGAGGGCGTGACCATCTACACCATCGCCTTCGAACTGGGAGAAGAGGACAGCGCCTCGGAAGAACTGAAGAAATGCGCCAGTATTCCGGCCAACCACTTCAACTCAACGACTCTCAACATTGAACAGACGTTCGGCTCGATCGCTGCAAACGTCCTAGCATTGAAGTTGACACAATGATGAACCTCATGATTTCCATGCTCCGCCGCTTCCGGCGCGACACCAAGGGCAGTGCCTCGGTTGAATTCGTGCTGGTGTTCCCGGTGTTTCTGTCCTTCATGTTGATGTCGATCGAACTGGGGTTCATCACCCTTCGGCACACCCTGCTTGATCGTGGCCTCGACATGACGGTTCGCGAAATCCGCCTTGGGACTGGCGCAAACTGGGATCACGATGACATCAAGGAATCCGTCTGCAACAATGCTGCGCTGATCCGCAATTGCGAAAGCTCACTGCGCCTTGAAATGCGAAAGCGCAGTATCCGCAATTACTCTTCGCTTGGCAGCGATGTCGACTGCACCGATCGCGCGGAAGAAAGCGAACCCCTGATGTTCCAAAGTGGCGGCGAGAACGATCTGATGATCCTGCGCGCCTGCTACAAGTACGAACCGTTCTTTCCCGATGACCTCTTGGGTAAATTGCTCAAGAAAGACGCCAACGGTGATGCCAGCATCGTTGCCATAACCGCCTTCGTTCAGGAGCCCGAATAAGATGTTCGTTCCACGTTTGAAAGCCCTGCTGCAACGCTTCCGCGACGACACCCGCGGGTCCATCACCGTCGAAACCGTGATTGCCCTGCCCCTGTTGTTCTGGGCCGCGGCGGCATCTTATGATTTCCACGAGATTCACCGCTACAAAAGCGCCCGTGAAAAGGCGACCTTCACTGTCGCTGACATGATTTCGCGCGAGCAGCTGCCGATCACGAACAACTACATGGACCAGACACGCCAAGTTTTCAACGATATGGTCGGCGATGGCGAAAACAATCAAATCCGGATAAGTGTTGTCGAATACAACGCCAATGACGACATTTACGAACTCAAATGGTCCGAGTCCCGGGGGACGGGTGATTTGGAGCCCTTGATGGATGAAGACGTTCGCACGGCCCATGACACTTTGCCGATCCTGACCGATGGTCAGCAGATTATCCTCGTCGAAGCGTTTTCAACCTTCAATTCGCTGTTTTCCGTGGGTCTGAGCATCCCGGTCGACATCGAAACGCGCATCTTTACCGCACCGCGGTTCGCGCCAAAGGTCGACTATCAGGCGGTCCTTGGCCAAGGCTGACGCAGTCAAATTCAGTTCGACTGTTCATGCATCAAGGCAGCAAGAATCTCGGCCATAGCCTTGGAGTGCGACCCCGGCGTCACGCCACCGATCCCGACGCGCCGCCCAAGACACCACCAAAGGCCCGGTTCCCACCGGGCCTTTTTCTTTGTGCTCAACCGCATCAGGAATCCGTTCGACGGTTTGAAGGCGAAAAAGCCCCGGTCCAGATGCTCGATCTCCTCGACGCGGGCGATGACGGTGCCGTCGCTGCTGCGCAATTCCTCGCGCGTCAGCTCCAGAACCTCCACCGTGGCAAGGCGCATCCGGTTGGCCAGATAAAGTGCAGCAACGCCAAACACGATCAGGACCACCTGCCAGCCGAAATGCTCGGGCGGGCGCGCCATGGCCACGTAAACCAGGATCGCGCCAAGCCCGCCCATCGACAACACGCCCAAGGCCCGCCGCGCGGGCGAGGCCGAGATACGCGCCAGAACCTCATCGTCCATCATCACACTCCCAATCCGCTTGCCCCGGGCCATAGCCCGATCACAGCCGGATTGCGAGGGGTTTAACCGCGCATACGCTGGGATGAGGGGTCATAGAACGGCTTGAGGCTCGCATCCGCCTTCACCCGTGTCCCAGCGACGTCTATTTCATAGCTTGAGGCCAACACCTCCGCCACAGTTTCCCCCTCGCAAGGTACATAGCCAAGCCCAATCGCCGCGCCCAAATGATGGCCATAGTTCCCCGAACTCAGGTAGCCGACGATCTGCCCATCCCGCAGGATAGGCTCATTGTGGTAGAGCATCGGCTCGGGGTCGCTCAGCCGGAATTGCACCATGCGATGGCGCAATCCCTCTTCGCGCTTGCGCTCCACCGCCTCGCGGCCGATGAAATCGGCTTTGCTCTTCGAAACAGCAAAGCCAAGCCCCGCTTCCAGCACATGATCCTCGCAGGTGATATCGTGACCGAAATGCCGGAACCCTTTTTCAATCCGGCAGCTATCCATCACATGCATGCCACATAGTTTCAGGTCATACGCTTGTCCGGCCTCCATCAACGTCTCGAAAACATGGCCGCACATATCCGCGCTCACGTAGATCTCCCAGCCAAGCTCACCGACGTAGGACACCCGATGCGCCCGCGCCAGCCCCATACCGATCTCGATCTGCCGGGCGTGGCCGAAAGGATGCGCGTCATTGCTGAAATCGTCTGGTGAAACCGCCTGCATCACCTCCCGCGCGCGTGGCCCCATGACGGCCAGAACCCCCTCGCCCGCTGTCACATCGGTGATCACCACCATGCGTTCGCCCAGATGACGGCGCAGCCATGTTTCATCGGCGAGTCGCGTGGCCGCCGGGGTCACCACCAGATAGGCGGTTTCCGACAGGCGTGTGACGGTGACATCCGCCTCGATCCCGCCGCGCTCATTCAGGAACTGGGTATAGACGATCTTGCCCACCGGCACGCTCATATCCGCGCCGCAAACATGGTTGAGGAAGGCCTCGGCCTCCGGCCCCTCAACCCGCAACTTGCCGAAACTCGACATATCATACATGCCCACGTCCCCCCGGATCGCGGCATGTTCGGACGCGGCATTGGCAAACCAGTTCTGCCGTTTCCAACTATAGCGATACTCCCGCTCCTGCCCCGGCTTGGCAAACCAATTGGCCCGCTCCCACCCGGCCGCCTCTCCCATGACAGCGCCATGCTCCAAAAGCTGCGCATGGAACGGTGTGCGCCGCACACCGCGCGCCGTGGCCTTCTGACGATAGGGGTAGTGATCGGCGTAAAGCAGGCCCAAGGTTTCGGTGG
>DATFKJ010000269.1:0-12062 GCA_035268705.1 Roseovarius sp.
GTGATGGATATCGTGCCGACCCATACCCTTCTGTCCGACCTCAAACAGGAAGTGGCGACAGCCTATTACCACTGGTTCTTTCTGGCCCAGCCCGAGCCGTTTCCCGAAACCCTCATCGGCCACGATCCGGATGTGTTTTACCACGCCTGCCTGCTTGGCTGGGGCGGTGCGCAATTGTCGGATTTCGAGGCGACCCAACTCGCGGCGTATCAAGGCGCTTGGCGCGACCCCGACACCATCCGCGGCATGTGCAACGACTATCGCGCGGCCCTGACCCATGACATGGCCCACGACAGCGCCGATCTCACACAACGTATCGGATGCCCGACGCTGGTGTTGTATGGCTCCGACGGGGCGATGGGAAAACACTATGATATTGCACAAACTTGGCGGCCCAAATGCACCGAGTTTCAGGCGCAGGCGATCCCCGGCGGCCATTTCTTCCCCGATACCGCACCGCAAGACACCGCCGAGGCCCTCAAGGTGTTCTTCACGTAGGGAGCGCATTCATGCGCACCGCAGCTTCGTCTACTTCCGCACGGCGCGCAGGCCCTTCACAATCGCCAAGACCCAAGGCAGCGCATGCAGGCCCAGATCGAACCAATCCAAGCCATCCCTGAGATCACCTGCAAACAGCATCTTCAGCTTTTCCCAGATATGCGGCTCAGGCGTGTATGGGGCCAATCCAAGGGTCAGCACCATGAACCCCACGATCCACCACGGAAGCCTGTCAATGAAACCACTCATGGGCCTGCTCACATCATGTTCGGGAAATAGTGGCGCGGTTGACGGGGCTCGAACCCGCGACCTCCGGCGTGACAGGCCGGCACTCTAACCAACTGAGCTACAACCGCGCGTGAGGGGTTGATTAAATGACGGTCCGCCCCCCGTCAATGGCCTTTTCGCGCCCCAAGCCCTGCAAGCCGCGCGGTCTGTTTATCACGCTCTGGTCGCCGATATGGCACCGACAGGATACCGACGTGATACCGACAGGTTACAGACCATCGAAAATACCGCCAATTCAAGGCGTTAACCCCACGTCGCTCCTGTTACTCGAAATGTCTGGGAAGGGACGCAGCAGTGGCGCGGTTGACGGGGCTCGAACCCGCGACCTCCGGCGTGACAGGCCGGCACTCTAACCAGCTGAGCTACAACCGCCCGCTGCGTGAGGGGCGGTTTACGCCGCCCGATTGGCCCCGTCAAGCGCCTCTTTTACTTCCATGGCGCATTTTTCACCCGCCCGCCCCGGCGCGGCATTCCGGCGCATCACCAACCCCCGCATTGCCAGCCGCAAAAGGCCGCCTAGTTCACTTCTTGCAACACGTCACATAAAGAAGGAAATGCAATATGTTCAAAGGCTTCGGCACCGCAATGCTTTTCATCACGGGTTTTCTCGTCGTGCTTCCCGCCCTCTTTGCGCTCGCCGTCTCGGGCGATGGCTGGTTGCAGCGGCTCGACCAGATGTCGCCGTTCTTTTGAGGCGGCATAATCACTTGGAAAATGGTGGGTCGTGAGAGGCTCGAACTCCCGACATCTTCGGTGTAAACGAAGCGCTCTACCAACTGAGCTAACGACCCGATGAGCGGGTATTTAGCCCGGCTTTTGGTGATGCGCAAGGGGTCTTGTTCACAGCCAAAACCGGCTTCCCAAACTCGCGCGGAAATTGAGAGGCTCTTCCCGCCCCCGACCATTTCGAGAGTATTTTGGACACAAGGCCTTGTGTGTTACGGTTGATGCACCTTTTTTGAGATAGGAGGTATAAAGTACTGTTTTTTCAGTATTTCTCATGAGGGCCAACTTCACTGGGGGACATCATGAAAAATTTCGTAACCGCATTGACCTTTGCCGTTCTCATTGCCTTCGCGGGCGCTGCGAAGGCCCAAGAAGGCGCCAAGATGAGTGCCGAGCAGATACAGCAATCCACTATTTCGACGCAGGGCAGCGTACCAGAAGGCAGCCTTGGACCAGAGGCGACGCTCTGGATCCTGCTTGGCATCGTCTTCATAACGGCCCTTGCCACCGCAGGTGGTGGCGGTTCAGCGGTGCCAGCCCCGGCGCCGTCGTAACCGGGCAAGAAACTGCAAAATCAGACCAACGAAAAAAGGCGCGTCACCGTTTCGGTACGCGCCTTTCATGTATCATGGTGGGTGATAGAAGATTCGAACTTCTGACATCTTCGATGTGAACGAAGCGCTCTACCACTGAGCTAATCACCCGTTGACGGGTTCATTATCGTTACTCAGCAGCCTCCGCAACACCCGGTTTTGGTTTTTCTTCACCACTTGCGCCACTATCGCTTGCCGCCTCGCTTTCGGGTTTGCTCTGGCGAATCTTGGCCACGGTCACCCGCACATTCGACGCTTCCTTCGTGCGCTGTTGCTTGATCTTGCCCATGGGCGGAAGGTTCAAATCACGGCCCTCTGCAATCGCCTCTCCCAAAACCGCCATCATTGCTTCGACAGTGGGCTTGGCGAATTTCTTGCGCACGCCCGAACGTTCAACAACGAGGTTGAGAAGTTCCTTCTTCTTCATCATGGGTGCGGTCGTGGTCGGGGTCGTATCCGTGACAACGGTCGCCTTGGCCGCCGACGACGAGGGTTTGCTTGCGGCTGGCGTCGGCTGGCTTGCACCGCTCTTCGCGGCAGTGGACGCCGTCTTGCGTGTGCGGGGCACGGGCGCTTTGGTGGACTTGCGTCGGCTTGTCGTGCTCTTTGTCCGCGTGGTTGCAGATGTTTTGCTGCGCGTGCTCATATCGGCCTCAATTGTTGCTCAATACGCAACAGCGTACTGCATTAAGGTCGACAATGCCAAGGATCGGTTGACGGTTCGCGTGCTACGGCGCTAAATTTCACACACTCTAATTGGGGGATTTTAACGTGAAAAACACTATTGCTGCCTTCGTTTGCGCCGCAAGCCTAAGCCTTGCCGCTCCCGCTACCGCGGGAAGCCTGTCAGACCCCGTAGTAGAGCCTGAAGTGGTCGTAGAAGACACCACGCAAAGCTCTTCGTCGGCTGACATGCAGGGCCTTCTTGCCATGTTGACCGTATCGCTGATGATCATCGGCATCGGGTCCTGATCGCCAAGGCAATCGCCTGTCGCGACACAAGGAGCGGACCAAAGGAAAACCCCGCCGGATGCTTCCGACGGGGCTTGATCTGTTTCAGCGGCAGGCCTTAATGCGCCGTCGCACCCGCACCTTCCCCGCTTTTCAAAGCGGCTTCCGCAGCGGCGGCTTCCTCGGCCTCCTCGTCCCATTCCACCGGCTCAGGCGTGCGCACCAGGGCCAGCTTCAGAACATCGCGCACGTGGTCGACGGGGATGATATCCAGCCCCTCTTTCACGTTGTCCGGGATCTCGGTCAGGTCTTTCTCGTTCTCACGCGGAATGAGAACGGTCTTGATCCCGCCGCGCAAGGCGGCCAACAGCTTCTCTTTCAAGCCGCCAATGGCCAATGCATTCCCGCGCAGCGTGACCTCGCCGGTCATCGCGATATCCTTGCGCACCGGGATGCCCGTCAGGACCGACACGATCGACGTGACCATCGCCAGACCGGCACTTGGCCCGTCCTTGGGCGTGGCGCCTTCGGGCACGTGAACGTGGATATCCCACTTCTCGAACTTCGGCGGTTTCACCCCGATTTCCGGGCTGATCGACCGCACATAGCTTGAGGCGGCGTCGATGCTTTCCTTCATCACCTCGCCAAGCGTGCCGGTGGTTTTCATCCGGCCCTTCCCGGGCAGGCGCACCGCCTCGATGTTCAAAAGTTCGCCCCCGACCGAGGTATAGGCAAGGCCGGTCACGACACCAACCTGATCCTTCTCTTCGGCAAGGCCGTATTTGAACTTCTTCACACCAAGATAATCGTTCAGATTATCGGGCGTCACCGTGATGGTTTCAGCCTCTTTCTTGATGATCTTGGTTACGACCTTCCGAGCGACCTTGGCCAGTTCGCGCTCAAGGTTCCGCACACCGGCCTCGCGTGTATAAAGCCGGATAATGTCGGTCAGCGCCTCATCGGTCAGCTCGAATTCGCCCTTTTTCAAGCCATGGTTCTTGACCTGTTTCGACAGCAAGTGCTGCTTGGCGATCTCGCGCTTTTCGTCTTCGGTGTACCCCGCCAGTGGAATGATCTCCATCCGATCCAGAAGCGGCCCCGGCATGTTGTAGGAGTTCGCCGTGGTCAGGAACATCACGTCGCTGAGATCGTATTCCACCTCCAGGTAATGGTCCACGAAGGTCGCGTTTTGCTCGGGGTCCAGAACCTCAAGCATCGCCGACGCCGGGTCGCCCCGGAAATCCTGCCCCATCTTGTCGATCTCATCGAGCAGGATCAGCGGATTGGTCGTCTTCGCCTTTTTCAACGCCTGAATGATCTTACCGGGCATCGACCCGATATAGGTCCGGCGGTGACCACGAATTTCGCTCTCATCGCGCACGCCGCCAAGGCTGATGCGGATGAACTCGCGCCCCGTCGACCGCGCAACACTCTCCCCAAGCGAGGTTTTCCCCACACCCGGCGGGCCCACCAAGCACATGATTGGCCCCTTGAGCTTTTTGGAGCGTTGCTGCACCGCCAGATATTCGACGATCCGCTCCTTGACCTTCTCAAGGCCATAGTGATCGGTATCAAGGATCTTTTCGGCGCGGCTCAGGTCCTTTTTCACGCGGGATTTCTTGCCCCACGGAATCGACAGCATCCAATCCAGATAGTTGCGCACCACGGTCGCCTCGGCGCTCATAGGGCTCATGTTCTTGAGCTTTTTGAGTTCTGCCTCGGCTTTCTCCTTGGCCTCCTTGGAGAGCTTGGTCTCGGCAATACGGTTTTCCAGCTCGGCAATCTCGCCTTCGCCGTCCTCACCATCGCCAAGCTCCTTCTGAATGGCCTTCATCTGCTCATTCAGATAATACTCGCGCTGCGTGCGCTCCATTTGCGATTTGACGCGCGTCTTGATCTTTTTCTCGACCTGCAAGACGCTCATTTCGCCCTGCATCAGGCCATAGACCTTCTCCAAACGCTCACTCACACTCAGGGTCTCAAGCAGGTCCTGCTTTTGGTCTACCTCGATACCAAGATGCCCGGCCACCAAGTCGGCCAGTTTCGCGGGCTCCTCGGATTCACTGACCGCGGCCAGTGCCTCCTCGGGGATGTTCTTTTTCACCTTGGCATAGCGTTCGAATTCGTCGCTGACGGTGCGCAACAGCGCATCAATCGTCGCCTGATCGCCCGGCATCTCGGTCAGATACTCAGCGCGCGCTTCGAAATAGCTATCGTTTTCAAGGTATTCGGTGATGCGAACCCGCGCCACACCCTCGACCAGCACTTTGACGGTGCCATCAGGCAGTTTCAGCAGTTGCAGCACATTGGCCAGCACACCGCTATTGTAAATTCCATCGCTCGCAGGGTCATCCTCGCTGGCGTCGATCTGACTGCTCAGCAAGATATGCTTGTCATCCTGCATCACCTCTTCCAGTGCCCGAACCGATTTTTCACGGCCCACGAACAGCGGCACGATCATATGTGGGAACACCACGATATCGCGCAGCGGCAGCACGGGGTAAGATGCATTGAGAGGCTCTTGCATGCTCGTTTCCTTCGTTCTGGGCAGATGATCCGGGCCCCTGTCACAGGCAGCCGCGTCCACCTCCGCGTTTCCTAAAGCGTTTCGCGAAAAACCTGCCTTACAGCTTTTCGCGAAATGCATCCCAACGATTCATCGTGGAACACATTTCATCTCTTGCTGTCACCTCAGGTTAGAGGCGAAACCCTTTGATTGTTAACTTGGGGCGCAGGCCCACCCGTTTCAACCAATTACTCCACAGTTTGCCCCTGCTCGCAGGCCGCCACAAGGGTTCATTGCGCTGCATTCGCGTCAATTCCCGCAAAGCGCCGCTCATGCAGGCGAATTTCTTGGAACGGCCCGAAAACTGTCCTGCTGCAACCCAAAGCGCCCACATTTCGATAGCAACCTATGCGTGTTTCATCACTCAATTAAACGCCCGACGTGTTTGAACGCATTGCCCGTCACTACGCCACACCGACGCGCCCTTCTGGGTCGATTATCCTGTCTTGCTGGCCCGAGGCCACGGTCCTGCCCGCTCCCGAAGGCACAAAGGCCGCATTTATTCTCATCCATGATTTCCGCGACACGCTGGCGGCCATGGGGTGATGGGTTTCCAAGGTGACAATCTTCGCCGCGGCGTTAAGCTTCCGATCAAAACGGAGTCATCACATGATTCGCAAATTCGCCAAAGACACCGCGCTATTGTTGATCGACGTTCAAAAAGGCGTGCATGACCTCGCGCATTGGGGCGGCCCCGGCGGCCGGATGAACAATCCCGAGTGTGAGAACCACTTGCGCAGCCTGTTGACCAAGTTTCGTCAGGCAGGCCTGCCCATTGCCTTCACCCGCCACGACAGCCTTGAACCCGACAGCCCGCTGAAATTCTCCCTGCACGGCGGCGCGCAGCTTGCAGGGCTCGAAACCGAACCCGGCGACATCATCGTCGAAAAATCGGTCAATTCCGGTTTCATCGGCACCGACCTTGACCTGCAATTGCGCCGCGCCGGTATCTCCCGTCTGGTCATCGCGGGGTATTTCACCAATTTCTGCGTTGAGACGACAACCCGCATGGCGGGCAACATGGGGTTTGATTGCTATCTGGCGCATGATGCCTGCGCCACCTGCAACCGTATCGACCTCGACGGCACCGATCACGATCCCGAACTCGTCCATGCCCTTTCGGTGGCCAACATGCACGGCGAGTTTTGCACCGCCATCACCTCGGCGCAGGCCCTTGGCCTATTGTCCAAAGACGCCGCCCACCTGACCCGTGCCCAGGGCAACGAGGCGACATCGCAAAAGCCCGAACTCCGCATCGCCTAGACTTTAGATCGGCTCTATATCCCCTGCCTCACGGCGCTTGTGGAAATCGGCTTCCCATTCGGCAAAGCGGCCTTTGGCAATCGCCTGCCGCATCCCCTCCATGATCTGCTGATAGTAATGCAGGTTGTGCCATGTCAGCAGCATGGAGCTGATGATCTCTTGGCTGCGGTAAACATGGTGCAGATAGGCGCGGCTGTAATTCCGGCAGGCCGGACAGGTGCATTCCTCATCCAAGGGGCGCGGGTCGTCCTGATGCCGCGCGTTCTTGATATTGAGCTGCCCGTAGCGGGTAAAGACCTGCCCCGTGCGCCCAGACCGTGACGGCAGCACACAATCCATCATGTCCACGCCACGCTTCACCGCGCCCACGATGTCGTCGGGCTTGCCCACCCCCATCAGGTACCGTGGCCTGTCGGTGGGCAGATACCCCGGCGCATAATCCAAAACGCCGAACATCGCCTCCTGCCCCTCGCCCACGGCAAGGCCTCCAATGGCGTAACCGTCAAAGCCGATCTCTTTCAAAGCCTCCGCCGACTCTTCGCGCAACTCCGGGTTCACCCCGCCCTGCATGATGCCAAAGAGCGCATGACCGGGCCGATCGCCAAAGGCCTCCTTTGACCGCGCCGCCCACCGCATCGACAGGCGCATCGCGCGGGCCACCTCCTCGTCGCTTGCGGGCAAAGCCGGGCATTCATCGAAACACATCACGATGTCACTGCCCAAGAGCCGCTGAATCTCCATCGAGCGTTCCGGCGTCAATTCATGCTTTGAGCCATCAATATGGCTCTTGAAGGTCACCCCCTCCTCACTCAGCTTGCGCAACCCGGCAAGGCTCATCACCTGAAACCCGCCACTGTCGGTCAGGATGGGCCGCTGCCAGTTCATGAAGCGATGCAAACCGCCCAATCGGTCGATCCGCTCGGCCGTGGGCCGCAGCATAAGGTGGTAGGTGTTGCCCAAAAGGATGTCGGCCCCGGTAGCACGCACGTTCTCAGGCATCATCGCCTTCACCGTCGCCGCCGTGCCCACCGGCATGAAGGCCGGTGTACGCACCTCGCCACGCGGCGTTGAAATCACGCCCGCGCGCGCGGCTCCATCAGTGGCCTTGAGTTCGAAGCCGAATAATGCTGTCATCTGAACCTCATACGCTGCGTGCGCCCGTATCGGGCAAATCACGCCCCATGACAAGAAGGCTGACCCATGAGTGACACCCCAACCCCCACCGAACCCCTGCAATTCGGATGGGAGGAATGGATCAGCTTACCCGATATCGGTGTGCCCGCCCTGCGCGCCAAGGTCGACACCGGCGCCCGCACCTCCGCTTTGCACGCCTTCGACATCGAAACCTTCGGGCCAAGCTCCAAACCCAAGGTGCGCTTTACCGTTCACCCCATCCCGGGGCGCGATGATCTGGTGATCCCCTGCTCCGCCCCGATCATCGACCGGCGCGAGGTCGCGTCGTCGAACGGCGAAAAGGAATTGCGCTATGTCATCGAAAGCACCCTTTCGGTGAATGGCGATTCATGGCCCATCGAGATCACGCTCACCAACCGCTCCACCATGACCTCGCGCATGTTGCTGGGCCGTCAGGCGCTCAAGGATCATATCTCGATCGTGGCCACCGACCGCTTTTTGCAACCCGAACTCAGCTACGATGTCTACCATACCTCCAAGATGCGCGCAGCCCAACCCAACCGCGCGCTGCGCATCGCCGTTTTGTCGCGCGAGGATAACTATTCCACCCGCCGCCTTGTGGAAGAAGGTGAAAAGCGCGGCCACTCCGTTGAAGTCATCAATACCACCCGCTGTTACATGGCGATCAACGCCATGGCCCCCGAGGTACATTACGACGGAAAACGCCTGCCCCGCTTCGATGCGGTGATCCCGCGCATCGGCGCTTCGATCACCCCCTATGGCACCGCCATCATCCGGCAGTTCGAAACCATAGGCACCTATTGCGTCAACGGCAGCGACGGGATATCGGCCAGCCGGGACAAACTTTACGCCCATCAAATCATGGCCCGCGCCAAGATCGGAATGCCCAACACCGCCTTCGCCGCCTCTCCCAAAGATACCGGCAACCTCATCGGTCTTGTCGGTACCGCGCCGCTGATCGTGAAACTTCTGGAATCCACCCAGGGCAAAGGCGTGGTGCTGGCCGAAACCAAAAAGGCCGCCGAATCCGTCATCGACGCCTTTCGCGGCCTCAAGGCCAATTTCCTTGTGCAGGATTTCGTCAAGGAAGCCGCGGGCGAAGACATCCGCTGCCTCGTGATCGGCGGCAAGGTCGTGGCCTCGATGAAACGCACCGGCGCCGATGGCGATTTCCGTTCCAACCTGCACCGGGGCGGTTCCGCCAAATCGGTCCGCATCAACAAGGAAGAACGCGAAACCGCGATCCGCGCCGCCAAGGCCTTCAACCTGAACATGGCCGGTGTCGACCTGCTGCGCTCCGAGGCCGGGCCAAAAGTGCTTGAGGTCAACTCCTCGCCCGGATTTGAAGGCATCGAAAACTCCACGGGCAAGAACATCGTCGGAAAGCTCTACGACCAGATCGAAAGCCGCGTGCGTCCGGCGCCGGTACGGCGTCGCAAGACCACGCTGACCAAGGCGAAATCCAAAGGCTGAAAAGGGTAGAAATCTACAAGTTGTACAGAAGGTTCGCCGGAACGCCGGATTGACGTACAAATCTGGAAAATTCTTGTACAAGTTATCCGTTTTGCCACCCCCACTGGACGAGCCGCGGTATAAATCTTATATGTTCTGTCAGGATAACCGCAGGAACGCACCATGACGCAAAGCCCCGACCCCCTCGAAGGCGCCCCCCTGATCGCGCCCTCCAGCACGGAGCACCCGCTCTACGATCAAATGGTCGACGCCTGTCGTTCGGTCTATGACCCTGAAATTCCAGTCAATATTTACGATCTCGGGTTGATCTACACGATCGAAATCTCCGAAGATAATTCGGTGCGGGTCATCATGACCTTGACCGCGCCGGGTTGCCCCGTGGCAGGCGAGATGCCGGGCTGGGTGGCCGAGGCGATAGAACCCGTCGCAGGCGTCAAGCAAGTCGATGTCGAGCTTGTTTGGGACCCGCCTTGGGGTATGGACATGATGAGTGATGAAGCACGCCTAGAACTAGGCTTTATGTAACACTTACAACGGGTTGGAGGCCAAAGCCAATGTTTGGAATTCCCGGCAAGCAAGCGGTCAGCATGACGCCTGCCGCCGCCACCCAGATCGCAAGACTGATGGATAAGGACGGCCATCAGGGCCTGCGCATCGGCGTCAAGAAGGGTGGCTGTGCAGGTATGGAATATACCATTGATTATGTGTGCGAGGTTGACCCTAACGATGAAGTGGTCGAACAGGATGGTGCAAGGGTGATGATCGCCCCGATGGCGCAAATGTTTCTCTTCGGAACCGAGATCGACTATCAGGTATCGCTTCTTGAGTCCGGCTTCGTTTTCAATAATCCGAATGTGACCGAAGCCTGCGGCTGCGGTGAATCGATCAAGTTCGAAGGCATGTAAGGTTTATCTTACAAGCTTCTGTGAAATAACAATAAGTCGGGACAGTACAGGTATGAAACGCAAGCTTGCCGCTGGCAACTGGAAGATGAATGGTACCCTTGCGGGGCTGGATGAACTCTCGTCTATCGCTGCTGCCCACACAGATCCCAAGGTCGACGTTCTCATCTGTCCTCCGGCCACGCTTATCATGCAAGCCGCCTCGTTAACGACCGATAAGCCATTGGATATCGGGGCACAGGACTGCCACAGCGAAGCGTCGGGCGCCCACACCGGCGATATCTCCGCCCCAATGGCCGCCGATGCTGGTGCAACTTCTGTGATCGTCGGCCATTCGGAGCGGCGTGAAAATCACCATGAAAGCGACGATTTGGTTCGCGCCAAGGCGAAGGCTGCTCATGATGCGGGCCTGTCGGCAGTGATCTGCATCGGCGAAACCCTCGCCGAACGCGAAAGCGGGGATACCCTCGTTATTGTCGCCGATCAGCTCAAGGGCTCCACCCCCGACAAGGCAACACCCGCCAATACAGTTATCGCCTACGAACCCGTCTGGGCCATCGGGACTGGCAAGGTGCCAAGCCTTGACCAAATCCGCGAAGTGCACGATTTCATTCGCAAATCCCTGATTGACCGTTTTGGCGATGCAGCGCAGGACATCCGCATTCTTTATGGTGGCTCGGTCAAGCCCGGCAACGCTCCTGAAATCTTCGAGGTATCCAATGTGGATGGTGCCCTTGTCGGTGGTGCCAGCCTTAAGGAAGGCGATTTTTCGCCTATTATCAATGCGTTGGAGTCTTCTGTTTAAGTCACCTCCAGCGGGAGCATGGTGGTTGATTTGATCTCCTCCATCGACAGAAGCGCGGTGACGTTATGCACCTTCACTTCTGAAATCAGCGCTTGGTAAAAGGTGTCGTAGGCCCGCGCATTCGTCACCCGCACCTTGAGGATATAGTCAATATCTCCCGCCAGACGGTGCGCCTCCTGCACCTCGGGCCGGTCCTGAAGGGCCTTCAAGAACGCGCCTTGCCACGCTGCATCATGCTCTGACGTGCGGATCAGAACGAAGAAACACGCCTCGAATCCAAGCGCTTCAGCATCCAGCAGAAAGGTCTGCTGCTTGATGATGCCCGCCTCCCGCATCTTGCGAATCCGATTCCATACGGGGGTCTTTGAACTGCCCACGATCTTCGCGATCTCGTCCAAGGACTGCCCGCCATCGCGTTGCAGCTGCACAAGGATTTTCCGATCCAGTTCATCAAGGCGAACGGCCATTTCTATTTTTCCTCTTCCATGGAACACACCCCGATATCCCAACGCGTGACGGAACGTATGTTCTTAATTGAGTGGCCATATAGCCATTTATCAGGAATAAATTCTATATTCAGGCAGGTGTCAATCAGATCGCGGGGCGTCGGCCATGAAACATTTTCCCATTTTCCTCTCCGTCGAGGGCCGGCGCATCGTCCTGTCCGGCGGCGGTGAGGCCGCGCTGGCCAAGCTGCGCTTGCTGCTCAAGACCGAAGGCCGCATCACCGTCTTTGCCCCAACGCCCGCGCCTGAAATCAGGGATTGGGCCGCCGAGGGTCGCCTGACCCTGCACCGACGTCCCATGGACCCCGGCGATACACTCTGTGCGGCTCTCTTCTA
>DATFKJ010000270.1:0-7409 GCA_035268705.1 Roseovarius sp.
GAGAGCCTTGGAATTTCCATGAGTGATGCGCGCAATCAGTACCTTGCCTATCACGAGGGGCGCACCGGGTATTCACGCGGCTCCTACAACGCGAAACCCTGGCTTTTGCGGGTTTCGGCCAAGGTCGAGGAGCGCGCCCGCATGTACGAGGCGCAATTGCGCAGTTGTGGCGGGCGGCGCGGGCTGTTCTGAATACCAAGGGCGCGATGGGACAATTGCGCCCTTGAGTAGTCTGTTTAGCCAGCTTTCGCTTTAATCCGGGGGCCGTCCGACGTTGCGCCGGTTGGGAATGACGAACTGTTTGTTCGCCAGGCGCACCCCGGTTTCGAGATCGCCCAGAACCACCGTTGTCCGGCCTCCTGTGTCATCGTTGATGACCCATTGGCGCAGTTCGACGGGATTGGCCGTGAACACCAATTCGATATTGCCGTATTCGGGGTTCTTGGGGTCTTGCGCGCGGATCGTGGTGGTTTTGCCGTCGCTTGCGTGACCGGTGACCATGCGTTCGCGGGTAAGGTCCACGTTGCGCGCCAGAATGATCTTGAGCGGCGTGCGGTGCAGTGGATAGCCCTCGGGGTCGGTGTTCGACTTGGGGTCGACGATGCCCACGGTATCGCCATCGGCAATCACCAAGGTGCGCTCGGGCGGGTCGTATTCGAAGCGGACGCGCCCGGGGCGTTTGATGAAGATCTTGCCGGTGCTGATGGTGCCGTCATCGTTGATTTGCGTGAACTCCCCCGCCGCGGTGGAGAAGGAATTGAGATAGGCGGAGATCTGCTTCAGCGAGAGCTGTTGCGCCTGCGCGGGCAAGGCAAGGCTTGTGGCCAAAACCACGGGAAGCGCCGCACGGCGCAGGAGGCGAGTGATCATAGTCATGTGTCCTACCTAGTGTGTCGCGGGGTCTATTGCACCCGTCAGATAGGGGGAAAATAGGCTTTGGCGCGCCGTTAAGCGATATCGCGCCGGGTGTTATGGGATAACAAGGGGCGGCGGCCCGGGGTTGGGGCCGCCCCTTGGCGTTTATTGCTCGGGCACGAGGATTTCGCGTTTGCCGACGTGGTTGGCGGCGCTGACGACCCCTTCTTCCTCCATCTGCTCGACAAGGCGCGCGGCCTTGTTATAGCCGATGGCCAGCTTCCGTTGAATGTAGGAGGTGGAGCATTTGCGATCCTTGATGACGATGGCGACGGCCTGATCGTAGAGAGCGTCTTCGCCATCGGTGTTGCCGCCGGTGGAAAGGCCCAGGACTTGGTCGATGCTGTCGGCTTTCTCGTCTTCGGGGCCGTCTTGCACGCCACTGACATAAGAGGGCGGGCCGTAGGCCTTGAGATGAGTGACGACCTCTTCGACCTCTTCATCCGACACGAAAGGACCGTGGCAGCGGGTGATCTTGCCGCCGCCTGCCATATAGAGCATATCGCCCATGCCAAGCAGTTGCTCGGCGCCCATTTCGCCCAGGATGGTGCGGCTGTCGACCTTGGAAGTCACCTGGAAGGAAATCCGTGTGGGAAAGTTGGCCTTGATGGTGCCGGTGATCACATCGACCGAGGGGCGTTGGGTGGCCATGATGAGGTGGATACCCGAGGCGCGGGCCATTTGGGCGAGGCGCTGGATGCAGGCCTCGATTTCCTTGCCCGCGACCATCATCAGGTCGGCCATCTCGTCGACGATGACGACGATATAGGGCATTTTCTCGGGCGCGAATTCTTCGGTTTCGAACACGGGCTCGCCGGTGTCGTCGTCAAAGCCAGTTTGCACGGTGCGCGAGAACATCTCGCCCTTGGCCAAGGCATCCGCGACGCGGCCATTGTAGCCGTCGATATTGCGCACGCCCATCTTGGACATCTTGCGGTAACGGTCTTCCATTTCCGCCACGACCCATTTGAGGGCCACGACCGCCTTTTTCGGATCGGTCACGACGGGCGAAAGAAGATGCGGGATACCGTCATAGACGCTGAGTTCCAGCATCTTGGGGTCGATCATCACAAGGCGCAGGTCTTCGGGCGTGAGCTTGTAGAGCAGCGACAGGATCATGGTGTTGATCGCCACGGATTTACCCGAGCCGGTGGTCCCGGCAATCAGCAGGTGAGGCATCTTTGCGAGGTTGGAGACCATCGGATCGCCGCCGATGTCCTTGCCCAGCGCCAGCGGCAGTTTCTGGTTGCCGTCGCCGTAGTCGCGACTGGACAGAATCTCGCGGAAGCTGACCATTTCGCGGTTGTCATTGGGCAGTTCGATACCAATGACCGAGCGGCCCGGAACGGTGCTGACGCGGGCGGAAAGCGCCGACATGGAGCGCGCGATATCGTCGGCCAAGCCGATAACGCGGCTGGCCTTGAGGCCGGGGGCAGGTTCAAGTTCGTACATGGTGACGACCGGGCCGGGGCGGACCGAGACAATCTCGCCCTTCACACCGTAGTCATCCAACACGTTTTCCAACATGCGCGCGTTTTCTTCCAAGGCATCGTCGGAGAGGTGGTGGCGCGTGATGTTTTCGGGGTTGGTCAGAAGGTTGAGCGGGGGCAGGTCATACTCAGGCTTGGCCACCTCTTCGAATTGCAGGGTCGGCTGTGCCTCGGCCATGGCGCGGGTCGAGGGCTGCGGGGCCTTGCGGGTGTTGTGCTGCACGACCTTTTTGGGTTCGGCAACCGGAATACGTGGCTGAGCCGCTTGCGCTTGAACGGGCTGTGCTTCGGGCTGTGCCTCGGGCGCGCCTTCGGCCATGGCCACATGCGGTTCAGCCTGTGGCTGTGAGGCGCTCAACGGCGGCTCGGACGGCATCATCGGCGGTTGCTGCGCCGCGGTCAGCGGCGGCTCGGGCGGAAGGCCCAGCCCTGCCCCGGTATTGAGGATCAAGGGATCGGGGCCACGGCCACGGCCCTTGGTCAGGGGGGCCACGCTTTCGGCCTGAACGGCGGGGTTCTGGCGCACACGGGACTTGATCACATCGGCGATGCGGGCGCGCACGCGGTCTTCGCCGGGGGCATCGACATCAGCCGTCATCACGGGAGTTTCGATCAACTCAGGCTCTGGGTCAGGTTCGGGACGGCGCATGAGCGAGGGCATACGCGACAGGAAGCCGCCGGGTTGTTCTTCTTCCATCTCCTCGGGCGCGCTTTGGGCCGGAGCGGTGGGCAGGGGCGCACGGCGCACGACAGGTTGCGCGGGAATCGCCGCCTCGGCGCGGGCGTAGTCCTCAACCTCCGCGCGCTCGGCGGCGCGACGCGCACGGGCATCGGCGGCCTTGGCCTGCACACCTTGTGCGGCATGGACGGCCCCGGTGGCCCCACGTCCCAGCAGCGCCATGATCCAAGCGTAGGTCATGATAATACCGACCAAAAGGAAGCGGCCAAGGCGCGCCAATTCAGGCCGGGTAAAGCCCAGAACAAAGGCCCCCATCGCCAGCATTCCAACACCCAGCGCCAGCGATACGAGCTTGAGGCCAAGGCTTGCACTGAGGGGCAGTATGCCCAGAAGCGAGCCGAGCACGGTATCACCAAAAAGCCCGCCCAAACCGAAGCTATGAGTCGCGGCCCATGCCTCACCGGGGGCGAGAGAGGATGCATAAAGAGACAGGACAGCGATCCAAATGGGGGCAAAGATCAATCGACCGAAGGCGCGGTCTTCCCCACGGTGGAGAGCGAAACGCAGGCCCCAAGCGCCCAGGACGATGGCCAGCCCCCAAGCGCCCCAGCCCACGATCATGAAGAGCGGCGCGGCAATGGATGCGCCGAACCGGCCCATCCAGTTTTGCACCGGCGCATCGGTGGCCGACATCCAGCTTGGATCGTCGGGGTGGTAAGAGGCGATCATCGCGGCGGCCACGGCCCCAAGCACGATAAGTGCGATGCCGATCAACTCCTTGCCGCGCTTCTCGATCGCCTCGGTCATGGTGCTGTCAAGCAGCGGGTCACGTCCGCGTGTCTGATATGCCATCTTGTCCCTCGTCCTCAATTTAACTGTATAGACAGTCGCGAAGCCGGTTCAGCCCCTGCGCCATCTCGTCTTTTGGGGCCACCATGGCGACCCGGATATATCCCTGGCCGGGGTTATTGCCCCCGACCTCGCGGCTTAGGTAGGCGCCGGGCAGAACCCGCACGCCGGTTTCTTTCCAAAGTTTGAGCGCGGCTTTTTCACCATCCTCGACCGGGAGCCAAAGGAAAAACCCTGCCTCGGGGCTTTGGTAACCGGGCAGGTGGCCCAAGATATCATCGGCCAGCGCGTATTTTTCGGCGTAAAGCGCGCGGTTCTCGATCACATGCGCCTCGTCGGTCCAGACCTTTTCGGCCACCCGTTGCAGGGGCATGGGCAGGGGCGCGCCCGCGTAGTTGCGAAGCTGTTTCAGGCGGGCGATGGTTTCGGGGCCACCGGCCACGAAGCCGCTGCGCAACCCCGGCAGGTTGGAGCGTTTTGAAAGGCTATGGAAGATCACCACGCGCTCGGGGTCTGCGCCCATCTGGTGGGCCACTTGCAAGGCACCGGCGGGGGCGTCGCCCCGGTAAATCTCGGAATAGCATTCATCGGCGAAAATCTGGAAATCGTGCTTTTCGCCAAGTGCTATGAGGTCGCGCCAGTAGTCATGGCTGGCCACCGCCCCTTGCGGGTTGGAGGGCGAGCAGAGGTAGACCACGGCGGTCCTGTCCAGCGTTTCGGGCGACACGGCGGAGAAATCGGGCAAATGGCCAGTTTCGGCGGTGGCGGGCAGAAGCACGGGGTCCGCGCCGACGCTGATCGCGGCAACCATGTAGACCTGATAGAAGGGGTTGGGCAGAAGCACGACGGGCTTGCCGCCCTTGGTTTCGGGGCAAAGCGCCATCATGGCGTTATAAAGCCCTTCGCGCGTGCCATTGAGGGCCATGGCGTGACGCTCGGGATCAAGCGCCACGCCATAGCGGCGCTGCACCCAATCGCAAACCGCCTGCCTCAGTTCAATCGTGCCTTCGTTGACCGGGTAGCGGCCAAACTCGGCGGTGTTCTCGGCAATGATATCCCCCACCCACGCCGGGAAGGCGTGTTTGGGCTCTCCAATGGTCATATGCATCACCTCGCCGCCGGGCGCATGGGCGTCCAACAGGCTCCGCAGGCGCGGAAACGCATAGGCCGGTAGGTTCGAAAACCGCTCGGGAAACATCAATACTGCCTCAAAGTTCGGGATCGTTATCGCCCCGTTTGAGGGTGAATCTACTCAAGCGGCGGGCATAGGTCCAGCAAAACCAATGCCTTGACAGACAGATTGTGGCATTTTCGCAGTGGGTGTTACGGGTTAAGCGCGGCCTCGGCGGCCTTGGCAAGGCGCAGCAGGCGTTCTTCGCCATGCGGTGCGCCACAGAGGAGGAGGCCACAACTGGGCGTGCCGGTGGGCAGGGTCACGCCACAGCCGCCCATGAGGTTGCCCACCCGCGTGTTGCGCAGGGTCAGCAGGTTCTCGGTGACATAGTATTCATCATCCGACATGAGTTTTTCCATGTTGGGCGGCGTGTTGGGGGCAGAGGGCATGATCACCGCGTCGAAGCCTGCGGTGCGGGCGTTGTAGGCCGCGCGCAGGCGGTCGAGCTTTTGCCATGCGGCGACATAATCGGCGGCTTTGATGTCCTTTCCGCTGCGGAAGCGATCAAGGATTGGCGCGAACATCTTGTCGGGCGCGGCTTCGATCACATTCGCCCATGTGCCGTAGGCTTCGGCGGTATAAAGGATGCCAGACATGGGCATGGCCTCAGCCACTTCGGGGGAGGTGATGTGTTCGATCACGGCACCGGCGTCTTTCAGGCGCTCAACCGCGGTGTTGAAGGCCTTGAGCGGGGCCTCGCGGATGTCATCGAAAACCACGGTGTCGAGAATGGCAAGGCGCTTGCCCTTGAGAGAGGCGCCGCGCAGGTCGGCGGGCTTGGTGCCTTCGAGGGCGGCGAGCATGAGGCTGGCGTCCTCGACGGTGCGGGCCAGTGGGCCGACGGTGTCGAAGGAGGCGGCCAGCGGCACCACCCCTTCGAGGGAAACGCGGCCCGAGGTGGTTTTGACGCCCACCAGATCGTTCCAGGCTGCGGGGATGCGGACAGAGCCGCCCGTATCGCTGCCGATGCCGCAGGCGGCAAGACCAAAGGCGACGGAGCTTGCCGCGCCAGAGCTGGAGCCGCCGGGGACGGCCTGTGGGTCGTTCACGTTGGGCGGTGTCGCGGTGATCGGGTTCAGGCCGAGGCCTGAGAAGGCCAGTTCGCTCATGTGGGTTTTGCCAAGGCAGACAAGCCCCGCTTGCGAGGCATTGCGCAGCACGCGGGCGTCGGTATCGGGCGTGCGGCCTTGCAAAAGGGCGCTACCGGCCTCGGTTGCGCAACCTGCTGTATCAAAAAGATCTTTCCAACTGATCGGCACGCCATCGAGGGGGCCAAGGCGCAGCTTGGCCTTGGCGCGTTCTGAGGCCGCTTGGGCTTCGGCGCGGGCGCGGGTGGCGGTGACGGCCGAATAGATGCGGTCGCGGGCCTCGTGGGTATCAATCGCGTCGAGATAGGTTTCTGTCAGGGCGACCGGGTCAATCTCCCCCGTACCAATTCCCTTGCCCAAATCCGCCGCTGTCATGGTCAGCCAGTCGCGCATGCCCTGCCCTTTCGTGTCATGTGTCGCGCGACACGGTAGCGGCAGCGGAGCGCATGGACAATCCCGCGAGAACCTCCATATTGCGGCCCATGGAACATGATACCGATATTGCCATCGTCGGCGGGGGCCTGAACGGCCCGGCCCTTGCCATTGCCCTTGCCCAAAAAGGCTTTCGCGTGACTGTTATCGACAGCCTGTCGGAAACCGTGCGCAAGAACGCCGGTTTTGACGGGCGGGCCTATGCGCTGGCCATGGCGTCGGTCCGGTTGTTGCGGGCCATCAAGGTTTGGGATCGGGTCGAAGGCCACAGCCAGCCGATGCTTGAGATCAAGGTAAGCGACGGGCGCGCGGGCGAAGGGCCTTCGCCGTTTTTCCTGCATTTCGATCATGCCGAGATCGAGGAAGGGCCGATGGGCCATATGCTGGAGGACCGTTACCTGCGGCGGGCTTTCCTTGAGGCGATGAAGGAAGAGCCGAACATCACGCAGTTGCGCGATACGGTGGTGGCGCAGGAGGTGGAAACCGGCGGTATGCGCGTGACGCTTGAGTCGGGCAAGACCCTGTCGTGTCAATTGCTTGTGGGATCGGACGGGCGCGCGTCGGGCACCGCGCAACGGGCGGGTATCAAGCGGACCGGCTGGGGATACGGCCAGACCGCTTTGGTTGCCGCGATTGAACATGAGGTGCCGCATAACGGTGTGGCGCATCAGTTTTTCATGCCGCCGGGGCCTTTGGCGATTCTGCCTTTACCGGGGAACGTGAGTTCAATTGTCTGGAGCGAAACGGATGACACCGCGGCACGGTTCGCCGCACTTTCGGAT
>DATFKJ010000271.1:0-10901 GCA_035268705.1 Roseovarius sp.
CCGAGACATAATTCCAGAACTGCACATAAAGCGGCTGATCCAGCCCGAATTGCTCGCGCAGTTGTTGGATGAACTGCTCATCCGCAGCCCCCGCTTCGCCCGCCATCACCATGGCCGGATCGCCGGGGGCGGCGTGGATCAGGAAGAAATTCAGAATGACGATCAGCAAAAGCGTGATCGCGGCCTTGGCGGCGCGGCCGAATATGGCGGCGGCGAGTGTCATGTCATGGGCCTGCTCGGTTCGTGTTGGGTGTCGGACGCCGAAGAGGTCCAGCCCGGAAACCGCCCGGGCTGGCCGATATCATTGGCTTGGGCCTACTTCTCGACCCAAGCGTCGCGCATCCCGTCGTTGACACCGATGGCGGTGGTCACAAGGTCCTGCACATCGCAGCGATAGATCGTCGGGAACTCGATCTCCAAGAGCCACGCCACCGGCACGTCATCGACCAGTTGTTGCTGGATCTTGGTGTAGATCTCCTGACGCTCTTCATTGGTCGCGGCCACGGCGGCCTCGGCGAACATCGCGTCGACTTCTTCATTGGCATAGCCCGCCACGTTGTTCCACGGGCTGCCCTTGGCGATGTTCGACGACAAGTAGCTGCGCGCGACACCAAGCGCCGGATCGCCATACTGGTAAAGGTAGGTGAAGGCGATATCGAAATCCCAATCCGCCTGCTTCTGGTTCCAACCCGCGACATCCGTGGCCACCACCTCGACGTTGACGCCCACCTCTTCGAGGTTCTGCTTCATCGCCTCGGCCCAACGCTGCCAGGTTTCACCATAAGGCAGCGGCAGGATACGCACGGTTTCCCCGTCATAGCCCGCGGCCTCAAGATGCTCGCGCGCCTTGTCGGCGTTCTGGTCGTACATGATCGTATCGTCGGTGTAGAAATTCGTCTTCGACGACACCGGGCTCGTGGCGACCTTGCCAAAGCCGTTCCAGATCACGTCCTTCACGAACTCGCGGTCCATCGCATACATCACCGCCTTGCGGAAATCCTTGCTGGCGGTGGGGCCTTCGCGGTTGTTCATCCACGCCATGGCATGCGGCGCGAAATACTCCCAGCCTTGGCCGGTGGAACACACACCATCCATCTCGGTCAGGCGCTTCACATCCCAGTTCTCGACCGAGCCACCGGGAAGCACATCGACCTCACCGTTCTCAAAGGCCACCGCCCGCGAGGCCGCATCGGGGATCACCCGGTAATAGACCTCGTCCAGATAGGGCTGCCCATCCAGATAGTAATCCTCGTTCTTCACAAGGTGGATATAGCTGCCCTTTTCCCATTCGTTGAACTTGTATGGGCCGGTGCCGACGGGCGTGTTGTTGGCCGGGTTGTTGGCGAAATCGGTGCCTTCGTAAATATGCTTGGGAATCATCGGCATGGTGCCGGCTTCAAAGACGCCAATAAACGGACCAAAGGGGTTCTTGAGCTTGAAAACCACCGTGTGGTCATCCGTGGCGGTGACCGATTCCACATGCTGCAAGCTGACCCGCAGGCGCGCATGGGTTTCGCGCAGGAAGGTATCGACCGAGAACACCACGTCCTCGGCGGTGAACGGCTCCCCATCGTGCCATGTGACCCCGTCTTGCAGCTTGAAGGTATAGGTCAGCGCATCGTCGGAAATCTCCCACGACTTGGCGAGCGAGGGCATCGGGTTCAGATCGGTGTCATAACGCAAAAGGCTTTCGTAGATATCGCCCGCCACAAGTTGTGTCGGCCCGTTCTGCACCAAGCCCAGCATCAGGCTGGGCGGCTCGGGTTGCACCACGATATCCAGACGTCCCCCGGCGTCTTGCGCAAAAGACGGTAGCGCAAGCCCAAGGCTGAGGATCGAGGCTGTGAGAATGGTCTTCATCGAAGTCTCCCTGTTGAAACGCGGGGGGCGGCCCTTTTCCGGTTGGTCTTGTGACCACGCCCAAGACGCAACCCCACGCTGTGGTCTCCATCGCGCGCCTTGCCGTTGGTCGGTCTCTTGGCGCGGCCAGAATGTCACTTGCGGCGCGCCACACACGCACCCAAGTTCTTCCCAAGATCATCGGCAGCTCCGCGGCAAGTCAAGGTAAATTGTCGACAGACGACAATCGCTTGTCTAATTTGAAGGCATGAACAGGTCCACAAAGCCACTTTTTCAACCGCTCACACGCGATGCCCTGTCACAGCAAATCGCACGCATGCTGACCGATGCGATCGTCTCGGGGCAGTTGCGACCCGGCGACCGGGTGGCCGAATCCGTGATTGCCCGCGATTTGGGCGTCAGCCGCGCCCCGGTGCGCGAGGCGGGGCGCCTTTTGGAAAGCGCCGGGCTCTTGGTGTCGCACGCCAACCGGGGTTTTTTCGTCCGCACGATGGATTCCGAGGATCTCGATTCGCTTTACGAATTGCGCCTCTGCATCGAACGCGAAGCCGCCGCGCGGGTCGTGCGCGAGGCCCGCGTTGACGGCATCATCGACAAGCTGCGCCACCAGATCGACGACATGGTCGAGTCCTCGAAGGACGAACAATTGATCTTCCAGATCGGTGTCGACCTGCAATTTCACCGCCTGATCGTGGAAAGCAGCGGCAACGCCCGCTTCCTCGGGGTCTTTGATAAACTGGCCTCCGAAATTCAGGTTTGCACCGCGCTGATAGAACGGGTTTTCGATGAACCGGGCCTCGTGGCGCGCAATCACTACCTGATCATCGACGCGCTGGCCTCCGGTGATGAGGACGAGGCACGCGCCGCCATGGACTATCACATCAGCGTCGCCCGCGAGACCGTTGTCAGCCACTTTCGCACCCTTGAAACGGCATGACGTGCAGGGTGTCCCGCAATCCCTGAACCGCGTCGGTCGTGAATGGCGGTTTTACAGGACCAAGGCACGACGATGAACCCAACACCGTAGGGTGCGCATTCATGCGCACCACTTTAGCAGAGCCGCGCAGGGAATGGGGTTTGCAAAGGGGTGGCGTTAGAAATTCAGTGAACGACAGTTCTGAGCCCTTGTTGGACCTTAAAGGCTCAAGCCGCGCATCGTCGGGCCGCGGTGCGGCGATCTACCCGAAGAGCTTTTGCACTTTATCCCAGCTACTGGCGCGTAACCTTTGGTCTATGCGCCAAGACCAACCCAATCGCCGCGCCGTGGAGGCGGCCCGGCGATGCGCGGCGGCGCTAAGCGCCTTGATTCCGCGCAAGGCAACGACTGCTTCGTCCGGCAAAACAGTCAGTCCCTTTACCACTCACCCGCAACACCCTGCCATGGCTCGCGAAGAAGCCCGTCAGGGCTGATGAGCGCGCGCTGCCAAAAACGTACAAAACTCGCGTTCGTTTCGTACGTTTTTCACCGCGCGCCCTGTTAACTACCGGGAGTGCGGTCAAAAATACCGACGCGATACCGCACAAATGCTGACGTGATACAGCCAAGGGGTTTTGCTTGTTAACCAAGGGCTTGGCCCCGATTCGCGGCAAGGGTTAACGTCACCCGCCGGCCGCAAGCCAATTCGCGCCGTTTTCCAGGCGCCGGCGCGCCCTACCGGAACATAAGTTTCCGATCGTAAACAATTGTTTTCCTTACAACTCTCTGCACCGCAGCGACTGTGTGCATCGGCATCCCGGAGCGACCCCGCCGGGTAGTGCGCCCCTACCCGTTCAGGCCCGCACCCCATCCCCCGGCAGGCATTGCCACCCATGCGAAAGTGTCCCCGCGCGGCCATCCGGTCCACTCTGGTCTCAACACCAGACCCAAAGGAAAGCCCACATGAGCTACACCCTCTATCCCCTTAAAAAACAACGGCTTCAGCGCTCCGAGCTCGCCGTTCCCGGCTCCAATCCGTCGATGATCGAGAAGGCCGCCGACAGCGCCGTGGATTACATTTTCTTCGATCTGGAGGACGGCGTGGCGCCGCCCGATAAGGTTAACGCGCGGTCCAATATCATTCAGGCGCTCAACGACATCGACTGGAAGGCCAAGGGCAAGACCGTGTCGATCCGGATCAACGGCCTCGACACCCATTACATGTATCGCGATGTGGTCGAGATTCTGGAGCAAGCGGGCCAGCACCTCGACACCATTCTGGTGCCAAAGGTGGGGGTGCCGTCAGACCTCTACACCGTCGAAACCATGGTCTCGCAAATCGAGGAAGCCATGGGATTCACTCATGAAATCGGCCTTGAGGCGCTGATCGAAACCGCCCTCGGCATGGCCAATGTCGAAGCCATCGCCGCCACCCCCGGCCGCCTTGAGGCGCTGCATTTCGGGGTGGCCGATTATGCCGCCTCCAACCGCGCGCGCACCGTGGTCATCGGCGGCTTGAACCCCGATTATCCGGGCGATCAATGGCACTTCGCCTTGTCGCGCATGACCGTCGCCTGCCGCGCCTACGGCCTACGCGCCATCGACGGCCCCTTCGGTGACTTCAACGACCCCGAATCCTACACCGCCTCCGCCAAACGCGCCGCCGCCCTTGGCATCGAAGGCAAATGGGCCATCCATCCCAGCCAGATCGAATTGGCCAACGATGTCTTCTCGCCGCCCGAGGCCGAAGTCAGCCGCGCCCGCCGCGTCATCGAGGAGCTAAGGAAAGCCGAGGCCGAGGGTAAAGGCGCGGCCAGCCTTGACGGCAAGATGATCGACGCGGCCTCCGAACGCATGGCCAACAACGTGATCGCCGTGGATGACGCCATCAAGGCGCAACACGGATAAGGGAGGAAAATCAAATGGATATCCACGAATACCAAGCCAAGGACCTGCTCAAGCGCTTCGGCGTGCAGGTGCCCCGCGGCGGCATCGCCTATAGCCCCGAACAGGCGGTCTATCGCGCAAGCGAACTTTCGGGCGAACGCTGGGTGGTCAAGGCGCAAATCCACTCCGGCGCCCGCGGCAAGGCAGGCGGCGTGCGGATTTGCTCCAACGAACAGGAGGTCGCCGACGCCGCCCACTGGATGCTGGGCCGCAAGCTCGTCACCCACCAAACCGGGCCGCAAGGCAAACTGGTCAGCCGTCTTTACGTCGAAGAGGCCACCAATATCGCGCAAGAGATTTACCTTGGTTTCGTCATGGACCGGAAGGAAGAGCGCGTCGTCGTCGTGGCCTCGGCCCAAGGCGGCATGGAGATCGAGGAGATTTCCGAGCAAGAACCCGAGTCGATCATCCGCTCGGTCGTTGACCCCGCGGTTGGCATGCAGGCCTTCCAAGCCCGCGAAATCGCCTTCTCGCTCGGTCTTGATCCGGCGCTGATCCCGCAGGCCGTCAAGACCATCATGGGCTGCTATCGCCTGATGCGCGAAATGGACGCGAACATGGTCGAGGTGAACCCCATGGTCGTTACCAATTCGGGCGAGATCGTCGCCCTGGACGCCAAGGTCAGCTTCGATGACAACGCCTTGTTCCGCCGTCCCGAAATCTCGGAACTGCGCGACAAGAGCCAGGAAGACACCCGCGAAACCTTCGCCAGCGACAATGGCCTCAGCTACATCGGCCTCGACGGGCAAATCGGCTGTATCGTCAACGGCGCGGGCCTCGCCATGGCCACGCTCGACATGATCAAAATGGCCGGCGGGGAGCCCGCGAACTTCCTCGACGTGGGCGGCGGGGCCAGCCCCGACCGCGTGCTGATGTCCTTCAAGGCAGTGCTGAACGACCCAAAGGTCGAGGCGATCCTCGTCAATATTTTCGCCGGCATCAACCGCTGCGATTGGGTGGCCGAGGGCGTGATCCGCGCCATGGAAGAGCTTGATCTGAAAATCCCTGTCGTTGTCCGCCTCTCCGGTACCAATGTCGAGGAAGGCCGGAAAATTCTGGCCGAAAGCACTGTCAACATCATTGCCACAGAAACCCTCGCCGAGGCCGCCGAGAAGGTTGTCGGCGCTTGGAAGGACGCATCACTCAAGGAGGCTTCGTAATGGCCATTCTCATCGACAGCGAGACAAAGGTTCTGGTCACCGGCTTCACCGGTCGCATCGGGAGCTTCCACACCCAAGACATGATCAAGCACGGCACCAACGTAGTGGGTGGCGTGACCCCGGGCAAAGGCGGCACTACGCACCTTGACCTGCCGGTCTTCAACACCGTCAAAGGGGCCGTGGCCGAAACCGGCGCCGAAATGGTGATCTGCTTCGTACCGCCCCCCTTCGCCGCCGATGCGATCATGGAAGCCGCGGATGCAGGCATCAAAACCTGCGTTTGCATCGCCGATGGCATCCCCGCGCAGGACATGATCCACGTCAAGCGTTACATGCGGCGCTACAAGGCCGAGAAACGCATGCGTCTCATTGGCCCCAACTGCGCAGGCATCATCACGCCCGGACAGGCCTTTGCCGGCCTCATGCCGCCGCATATCTACATGCCGGGCCGCGTGGGCATCGTGGGCCGCTCGGGGACCCTCGGCTACGAGGCCGCAAGCCAGATGAAAACCAAGGGCATCGGCGTGTCGTCTTCCATCGGCATCGGCGGTGACCCGGTCAACGGGTCCAGTTTCCGCGATATTCTTGAGTTGTTCGAGAATGACCCTGATACCGACGCCGTGGTCATGGTCGGTGAAATTGGCGGCCCGCAGGAAGCCGAAGCCGCTGAATACATCCGCGACCACATGAAGAAACCCGTGGCGGCCTACATTGCGGGCCTCTCGGCCCCCAAAGGCCGCCGCATGGGCCATGCCGGCGCGATCGTTTCTGCCTTCGGGGAATCGGCACAGGAAAAGGTCGAGATCCTGAAAGACGCGGGCGTGGCCATCGTGCCGACCCCATCCGCCTTTGGCGAGACCGTGGCACAGATGGTTGCCTGAAACCCCGCGGGGGCCGTCATCCGGCCCCCGCCGCCGGCTGAGTCGCGAAGGCCCGCCGACGTTAGCGCAACCGCGTCCATCGGCCTCGGGTTTGCGATAACGGTTATCGCTAACACCCTGAAAATCGTGCGGAAACTGCGCTTTTGCACCTTCCCGCAGGCCCTCCCTGCGTCTATACCCCGGGCAACTTCATGCATGCAGGAGACGCCCCATGACGATCACCGTCGGGATCAACGGATTCGGCCGTATTGGCCGTTGCACCCTCGCCCATATCGCCACCAGCACCCGCAACGACATCAAGGTCGTCAAGGTCAATGCCACTGGCCCACTGGAGACTTCGGCGCACCTGATGAAATACGACAGCGTGCATGGCCGCTTTCCCAACGAGATCGTTCTAGGCGATGGCACCATGGATCTGGGCCGTGGCCCGATGGAGATGTACTCGACCTACGACATGGATGAACTGGATTGGTCCGGCGTCGACGTTGTGATGGAATGCACCGGCAAGTTCAACGACGGCGAAAAGGCCAAGAAACACCTTGAGCGCGGTGCCGGCAAGGTGCTGTTGTCGGCCCCCGGCAAGAACGTCGACCGCACCGTGGTCTACGGTGTGAACGATGCCGATCTGCAAGTCGGCGAGAAGATGATCTCGAACGGCTCCTGCACGACCAACTGCCTTGCCCCTATGGCCAAGGTTCTGGACGCTGGCATCGGTATCGAGTCGGGGATAATGACGACGATCCACGCTTACACCGGCGATCAGCCCACGCTGGACCGGCGCCATTCCGACCTTTACCGCGCCCGTGCCGCCGCCATGTCGATGATCCCCACGTCCACCGGGGCCGCCAAGGCACTGGGCGAGGTTCTGCCCGGCCTCAAGGGCAAGCTCGACGGTTCGGCCATGCGCGTGCCAACCCCGAATGTCTCGGCCGTGGACCTGACGTTCGTGGCCAAGAAAGACGTGACCGCCGCCGATGTGAACGACGTCATGGCCGAAGCCGCGGCAGGGCCGATGAAAGGCGTTCTGGGCTATGATCCCGAACCCAAGGTCAGCGTCGATTTCAACCACACCGAGGAAAGCTCGATCTTCGCGCCTGACCAGACCCGCGTCACCGGCGGCCGGCTCGTGCGCGTTCTGGCGTGGTACGACAACGAATGGGGCTTTTCGTGCCGCATGGCCGACGTGGCCGTGGCCATGGGCCGTCTCGCCTAAGAAAAGCACTCTATTTCAATAGATTGCCCCCGGATGCCCACGGCATCCGGGGGTTTTCTTTTGCCCGCCGCGCGCCATAAACCCCGGTTATAGAGCGCCGTAATGAACCTTTGGCCAATGGCCTGCCACACCACTGTCGGTCATGTCCTTGACCAACGCAGGCCGCGCTGCCGGCGTTCACGCAACACAACGCAAAGGACATACCCCATGACACGTATTATCGCTCTCGCCCTCGCCATAACGGCAGGCACCGTCGCGCAAGCCTCGGACGATTACGTCAAGATGGACACAGCCAAAGCCCAGCAGATCAAAGCGCAACTCACCGAACAAGGCTATGACGTGCGCAAGATCGAAACCGAGGACGGCATGTACGAGGCCTACGCCCTCAAGGACGGGGCCCGCTACGAGATTTACCTCGATAAGGAACTCAACGTCGTCAAAACCGAATTGGATGACTGAGCGCGCCCGGCGGACCCTCCTGCGGGGTCCGCCATTCCCAAAGGACTACACTATGACAGACCACAAGATTTGGGACCCGTTCGTGCGCGCCTTTCATTGGAGCGTCGCCGCTGGGTTCCTCGCGAATGCCCTTCTCACAGAGGATGACAGCAAGCTGCACGAATGGGTCGGTTATGCCGTCCTCATCCTTTTGGGCCTGCGCATTCTCTGGGGCTTTATCGGCCCGAAAAGTGCGCGTTTCTCCAGCTTCTGGCCCACCAGAACCGGCGTGACCGAACAGCTCTCGGACCTCGCCACACGCCGCCGGAAGGCCCACCTTGGGCATACTCCGCTTGGCACATTGATGATTTTCAACCTGCTTTTGGCTCTTCTGGCCATTGGCCTGACCGGCTGGATGATGACCACCAATACCTTCTGGGGCGTGGACTGGGTGGAAGACGCGCACGAGGCGCTGGTGATCTGGGCGGAAATCTCGGTCGTGCTCCACGTCGCCGCCGTGATCTGGGAAAGCTGGCGCACAGGTGTCAACCTGCCACAGGCCATGGTCACGGGTACCAAACGCGTGCCAGACGACGTAAAGCTCGTTCCATGAGCTTACCGTCCAAAACGGACAAACCACAGGCGCTGATCGCGCTGATCGCGGTGCAAAGCCTTTGCGCCGCGTTCTTCCTATGGGATGTCGTGGACGATCTGGGGCCGAACGGCCTGCGGGCGCTGGCCAATCTGCATATCGCGATTGAGGCACTCGCCGCACTCGCGCTCGTCTCGGCCATCGTCTATGAAACCCGTGCTCTCATGGCCTTGCTGCGCCGCAAAGCACACTTGGAAAATCAGGTCTCTATCGCCGCTGGAGCATTCCACGACATCATGCTGGACCACTTCCAGACCTGGGGCCTGACCGCCGCGGAACAGGATGTTGCAGGTTTCACGATCAAGGGCCTGTCCATTGCCGAAATCGCAGATTTGCGCGGCTCGGCGGAAGGGACGGTCAAATCTCAATTGAACGCCATTTACCGCAAGGCTGGCGTTCCGGGGCGCGGCGCCCTTCTGGGCCTGCTCGTGGACGATTTGATGAACGCACCGCTCACACCGGAAAAACCTCTTCAAAAAGAAGCACCGTGACACCGGCGTGCGCCTCTGGCATCAAGTCGATAGCACTCCATCGTGGGACATCTCTATGACGAATTCGGTTGCCATTGTTCTGGGCCTTCTCATTCTGGCCGCGATCGGGGTCGACGCCCTGGTCTTTGACTGGCTCAACAGCGTGTTCTTGGCGCGAAAACTCACCGACCTCATCGAATGGATGGCCTTTTGGCGCTGATCATCTAGCCGCCTGCCCTGCGATCATTGACAGACGCCCCGAGATTCGCATATTCATGCGACCAATGTTAGCGCTAACGCAGATAGATTGCCGAAAGGACATCCCAAATGACTGTCAAGATCGCCATCAACGGCTTTGGACGCATCGGGCGCAACGTGTTGCGCGCGATTGTTGAATCCGGCCGCACCGACTTGCATGTCGTGGCCATCAACGATCTCGCCCCGGTTGAGACGAATGCCCACCTTCTGGAATTCGACAGCGTGCATGGCCGCTTTCCCGCCCCCGTCACGACCACCGATGACAGCATTGACGTTGGCCTTGGCCCTATTCGCGTCACCGCTTTGCGCGACCCGGCCGAGCTTCCATGGCAGGATATTGATATCGTGATGGAGTGTACCGGCATCTTCACCGACCGGGACAAAGCCGCCATCCACCTCAAGAACGGTGCCAAGCGGGTCCTTGTCTCGGCCCCCTCGAAGGGCGCCGACCGCACCGTCGTTTACGGCGTCAACCATGACACGCTTACGACCGATGACGTGATCGTTTCGAATGCGTCCTGCACCACCAACTGCCTCGCGCCTGTTGCCAAGGCCCTGAACGACGCCATCGGCATCAAGCGCGGCTTCATGACCACCGTACACAGCTTTACCGGCGACCAACCCACGCTGGATACCGCGCACAAGGATCTTTACCGCGCCCGCGCGGCCTCGCTCAACATGATCCCGACGACCACCGGGGCCGCCCGCGCCGTGGGCCTCGTCCTCCCGGAACTGGCGGGCAAACTCGATGGCACGGCCATCCGCGTCCCGACCCCCAACGTCAGCGCCGTGGATTTGACTTTTGAGGCCGGGCGCGAAACCACGGCCGAAGAAATCAACGACATCATCGCCAAGGCCACCGAAGGCCCCCTTGCCGGGGTTCTCGATCTTACCGGCCGCGAACTTGTCTCGTCCGATTTCAACCACAACCCGGCCAGTTCGGTCTTTGCCACCGATCAGACCCGCGTCATGGACGACGGCACGATGTGCCGCATCCTAAGTTGGTATGATAACGAATGGGGCTTTTCGAACCGCATGGCCGATACGGCGGCGGCTATGGGAAAATTGCTCCACCCGACCACGGCAGGCAACGCAGCCGATAAACC
>DATFKJ010000272.1:0-10925 GCA_035268705.1 Roseovarius sp.
CGTCTTCTTCTCCTTCATGGGAACCTCCTGTCATCAGATTGAGAAACCTCAATCGTCAAACAGGTCAGCCAGATCTCAAAATGCCTGAATCAGCCCTTAACCCAGGCCACAAGCGCAATTGCCGCGAGAGCGGCTTCGTCCAACCAGCCTTCGGAATGATGGAACAGGCTGAATTTATTGAAAGCCAAACTGCATCTTCACGTTCCTTTCTTCGATCTCCGCGCCCATTTCGGCAGGATGCCGGAGCTGCACTGCATCTTTTCGCCAGCTGGCGCAGCGGCGCATATCGAGTTGACCGATCCCGGTGGATGCTGCGCTCCGGCCCGTAAGCATGCCCTAAAGCGTTTCGCAAAAAACCTGAATCACAGATTTTCGCGAAACGCAGTGCTCCGCTCAATCGTTGCACGCGTTCCGTCTTTCGCTGATGTCTCAGGTTAAAGGCGGAACGCTTTAGGCCGCAAGCGTCGGGGCGGCCGCCAGCCGAGGCGGGTGCGATTCCACAAATTCGCGCACCGATGTTAGCCCGCTATTATCCAACCGGGCAGCGCGCCTGCCGTCTGTATAACCTGTACAGCCCGCGGGTTTCGGACGAGTCGTCCGAAACGCAGGGGACCCGCCCGATCTTGATGAAGATTTGATATCATCCACAACTTATTGCGGTTATCCACAACAATTTGCTTTACAGGAGACATTTCTGCCCGCACCATATCTTGTATGGGCTAGGGCAATAGCCCCTTCCCATAGAGCAGGCACATAGCGCTTGGGGCGCTGCCACCCCCGCGCGCTACAACCAAATGAGGTGGGCCATGGCACTTTCCGAGCACTTCTACCAAGAAGACCTTCACCCTATTGATATCGTTGAACATTTGGCCGAGCACCACGAGTGGGACTTCGACCGCATCGCCGACGATCAAATCGCAATGGCCGTCGAAGGCCAATGGCGCACCTACTCCATCACCCTCGCCTGGTCTGCATACGACGAGACCCTGCGCATGGTCTGCACCTTCGAGATGGAGCCGCCCGAGGACAAACTTCCCGTTTTGTATCAGACACTTAACGATGTGAATGATCAATGCTGGGCGGGGGCCTTCACCTATTGGGCGGAACAAAAACTGATGGTTTACCGCTATGGTCTGGTCATGGCCGGGGGGCAGGGCGTCAGCCCCGATCAGGTGGATACGCTGATCAAGGCCGCCGTTCTGAGTGCAGAGCGATTTTACCCGGCATTTCAATTGGTTGTCTGGGGTGACCGCACACCGCAAGAGGCCCTGCAAGTGGCCATCGCCGAAGCTTACGGCCGCGCCTGAGCGGCCTTTCGCCCGGCCCATTGCACAAGCCCTTTTGTCGGCGTAATCCTTGGGGAAAGCGCCTAACGGCCGACAGGAAAAGGGGAGTGAATTCGTGGACATGGACCATGTCAGCCGCAATGGGCTGGTATTGCTGGGCTGCGGCAAGATGGGATCGGCCATGCTGGAAGGCTGGCTTGCCAAGGGACTGCCCAAAAGCTCGGTCTGGGTGATTGACCCGCACCCTTCGGATTGGTTGCAAGGCACTGGCGTGCATATCAACGCCGATCTTCCCGCCGCCCCCGCTATCGTGTTGATTGCCGTGAAACCCCAGATGATGGGCGATGCCCTGCCCGCGATCGCGGCCATGGGCAACGGCGAGACCCTTTTCGTCTCGGTTGCCGCAGGAACGCCGATTTCGGTTTTCGAACAGATACTTGGCGACAACACACCAATTATCCGAGCGATGCCCAACACGCCCGCCGCCGTGGGCCGAGGCATCACCGCGATCATCGGCAACGCCCATGCCACACCCGCCCATCTGGACCTCAGCCAAGCCCTGCTGGAAGCCGTGGGTCAAGTGGTGCGGCTGGACAACGAAGACCAGATGGATGCCGTCACCGGTGTATCCGGGTCCGGTCCGGCGTATGTCTTTCACATGATCGAATGCATGGCCCGCGCCGGTGAGGCCGAAGGGCTGGCCCCGAAACTGGCGATGCGACTGGCCCAAGCCACCGTGGCCGGGGCGGGCGCGCTTGCCGAAGCCGCCGATGAGCCCCCGGCACAACTGCGCAAGAATGTCACCAGCCCGAATGGCACGACGCAGGCGGGATTGGAGGTTTTGATGAATGACACCAATGGCTTGCCCGATCTCATGACGCGCACCGTCAAGGCCGCTGCCGACCGATCGAGGGAGTTGCGGGATGGCTGACCACATTGGCGCCGAGGACTTTCTCAAGGTCGATATCCGCGTCGGCACCGTGACCCGTGCCGAACCCTTCCCCGAGGCGCGCAAGCCCGCCATAAAGCTTTGGATCGACTTCGGGCCGGAGCTTGGGGAAAAGAAAACCTCGGCCCAGATCACCGCGCATTACACGCCCGAGGATATGCAGGGCCGCCAAGTGATCGCAGTGACCAATTTCCCACCCCGCCAAATCGGGCCCTTCATGTCCGAGGTTCTGGTTCTGGGTCTGTCGGACCCGGACGGCGGAATCGTCTTGTTGGGACCGGATAAACCGGTCGAAAACGGGGAGCGTATGCATTGAGCCGCGTTTACCTGACCCGCCCCCTGCCCGATGCGGTATTGTATCGCGCCCGCGAATTGTTCGATGAGGTGGAGGTGCGTGACGACACCGCGCCGTTGAAAATCGGACAGATGCGCGCGGCGCTCAACCTTTATGACGGGGTCTTGCCGACCTTGGGCGATATGTTCTCGGCCGAGGTATTCGAAGAGGCACAAAACCCGCGCTGCAAGGTTCTGGCGAATTTCGGCGTTGGCTATAACCACATTGATGTCGAGGCGGCGAATGCAGCCGGCGTCATGGTGACCAACACCCCCGGTGCCGTCACCGACGCCACGGCGGATATCGCGATGACCCTTATTCTTATGAGCGCGCGCCGCGCCGGCGAGGGCGAACGCATGCTGCGGGCGGGGAATTGGGATGGCTGGCATCCGACCCAGATGCTTGGCCTGCACGTGACGGGCAAGACCGTCGGGATCATCGGGATGGGACGTATCGGGCAGGCGATTGCCCGGCGTTGCCATCATGGCTTCGGAATGGACGTGGTTTATTTCAACCGCTCGGCCAAGGAGTTGGAGTTTCCCGCCACACGGTTGGACAGCATGGCGGCGGTTGCGTCGCGTGCCGATATCGTCGTGGTCGCGGTCCCGGGCAGGTCGGATACCCATCACATCATCAGCACGCCGGTCTTCGAGGCGATGAAGCCGACAGCGCATTTCATCAACATCGCGCGCGGCGATGTCGTCAAGGAAACGGCCCTGATCAAAGCGCTTGAAACCGGGCAGATCGCCGGGGCCGGATTGGACGTCTACGAGCACGAACCGCAGGTGCCGGACGCCCTTTGCGCCATGGAGAACGTGACCCTTCTGCCGCATCTTGGCACGGCGGCGCTGGAAGTGCGGGAGGCCATGGGAATGCTGGCCGTGGAGAACCTCCGTGCGGCCCTTTCCGGCGAGACACCGCCGAACCTTGTTGCATAAGGCCTAAAGTTCCGCGCAGTCAGGCTTGACGCGAGGGCAGGCATGGGTTGATCTGGCCGGACATCTTTCGGAGACAGCCCATGTATTCCCCTGCGATCACAGGCAGCGGCGTTTTCACACCAAAAGAGGTCATTACCAACGACGAACTGGTCGTGGCCTTCAATGCCTATGCGGACAAGTTCAACACCGAGAATGCCGAGGCGATTGCCGCGGGTGACGTCGAAGCGAAAGGGCCATCATCGTCGGAGTTTATCTTCGGTGCCTCGGGAATCGAGCAACGCTATGTCATGGACAAAGCGGGGGTGTTGGACCCTGACGTGATGCATCCGCACCTGCGTGAGCGGAGTAACGACGAGCCCGGCATCATGGCCGAGATGGCGCTGGATGCCTGCGGCAAGGCGCTGGAACAGGCCGGGCGCAGCGCCGAGGACGTCGATCTGGTGATCTGTGCGGCCTCCAATCACGAACGCCCCTACCCTGCAATCGCCATTGAAATTCAAGAGCTTATGGGCGCGGGTGGCTTTGCTTTCGATATGAACGTGGCCTGTTCATCGGCCACCTTCGGCATTCAGGCCGCCGCCGATATGATCCGGTCGGGGTCGGTACGCTGCGCGGTGGTGGTGAACCCGGAAATATGCTCGGGGCATCTGGAATGGCGCGACCGGGATTGCCATTTCATCTTTGGGGATGTTTGTACGGCGGTCGTGCTGGAACGGGCGGAGGAGGCGCAGGGGGCGCATTTCATCGTGCGCTCAACGCGCTGTGCGACGCAGTTTTCCAACAATATCCGCAATAACAACGGCTTTTTGCGCCGCAGTCGTCCCGATGGGATGGTGGACCGGCGCGATATGCAATTCGTGCAAGAGGGTCGCAAGGTCTTCAAGGAGGTCTTGCCGCTGGTCTCGAAACATATCAGCGCGCATTTGCAGGACGAGGGTGTGGACTCGGCCGATCTCAAACGGTTGTGGCTGCACCAAGCGAACAAGTCGATGAATGATTTCATTGGCAAGAAAGTACTGGGCCGAACACCTACGCCCGAGGAACAGCCCAACATCCTACAAGACTACGCCAACACGTCCTCGGCGGGGTCGATCGTGGCTTTTTCGAAATATTCCAATGACTTGAAGGCAAGTGATCAGGGTCTGATCTGCTCTTTCGGGGCCGGGTATTCGGTTGGGTCGGTTCTTGTCGAACGCGCATAGACGACCTGCGCCGTTGCTCGGTCTTTGGGCCGCCTGCTCGTTATGGAACGGGTGGGCACGAGGCCCAGGGGATGAATTACCGGTCCGACGAACAAGCGGCCGGGGTTCGGCCATCGCTGATAGCCTCGCCCCTCTGCCCAACGCTGGGGACGCCGGGCATAAGTATATCCCCAAAGACCGGGATTGCGTTGAGGCTCGCATACTGTGATAAAGCGCTGAATGGGAAAGATGTCCTGGACTTCCCCGCGTGGCGGGTACCGGAACTGGGGATGAGTAAATGTCAAAGATCGGAAGCTATCTAAAAAAGCACACCGAGGCGTTGGTTAAAGATGTAGGGATAGAGCCAGCCTGTGAACTGACCGGCAAGTCGAAGGCGACTTTGGGGCGGTATTATTCGGATCACGAGGAGCATTCGGATCGGTTCATGCCGATTGACGCGGTCGCGGCCTTGGAAGAAGCGGCAAATTTTCCCCATGTTACCAGCGCCTTAGCCGAGTTGAAGGGCATTGGCCTGAGTTTTGACGGAAGCCGGCGCAATACGGAGCGCGAAGGCGGTGTGAACAGCGATGTGATCGCATTGTCGCAACGTTTCGCGATGCTCATGGCCGAGTATCAGCAGTCGATCGAGGATGGCATCATCACCGTGAACGAGGCCAAGCGGCTTTTGCGAGAGACCACGCAATTGCAGCAGGTCTTGATCGACATGAAGATTCACCTTGAGGAAGAGTCCGGCTGAACACGGGTTGCGGCGCCGTCGCTTCGGCTTGCAATTTTGGACGTTTTGGACGGTCGCACCCCGGGTTTTGTGCATTCGCAGAGTCATCAAACTGCCTAGGCGCATTTTCGGTCCGGTGGGCGGGCGTGGAGCACGCGCCAAGGATCAGGAGGCGAACAAGCCTTTGTACTGCTCTCGCAGGACATTCTTCTGCACCTTGCCCATCGTGTTGCGCGGAAGTTCGTCCAGAACGACGATCTTGCGAGGGTGCTTGAACCGGGCCAAAGCCGCACCGACCGCCGTCATCATCACATCGGTCTCCGGTGTCGCGCCATTCTCGGGCACGATGATCCCCAGAACGGTTTCCCCAAAGTCAGGATGCGGCACACCGATCACGGCGCTCTCCAGAACGCCGGGCTGTTCGTCGAGGACCAATTCAATTTCCTTGGGATAGACGTTGTAGCCGCCTGAAATGATGAGATCCTTGTTGCGACCGACGATATGCACATAGCCGTCTGCGTCGATCTTTCCCAAGTCACCGGTGATGAAAAATCCATCCTCGCGAAGCTCGGCGGCGGTTTTCTCGGGCATTTGCCAGTAGCCTTTGAATACGTTTGGCCCACGCACTTCGATTTGACCGACCTCACCGGCTGGCAGGGTATCTGCGGTCTCGGGATCGGTGATCTTCAGCTCTACCCCCGGCAAGGGAAAGCCGACCGTTCCCGGGCGGCGTTCACCGTCATATGGGTTCGAGGTGTTCATGTTGGTTTCCGTCATGCCGTAGCGTTCGAGAATGCGATGGCCTGTGCGCGCTTCGAACTGCACATGGGTTTCCGCCAGAAGCGGGGCAGACCCCGATACGAACAGCCGCATGTGCCGGGCAAGCTCCTTGGTGAACCTGTCATCCCCCAGAAGCCGGGTATAGTAGGTGGGTACCCCCATCATGGACGTCGCCTCGGGCATCCGGGCGATCATCTGGTCCAGATCGAATTTCGGCATGAAGATCATGCTGCCACCCGCCGCGAGCGTGATGTTGGTGGCCACGAAAAGCCCATGCGTATGGAAAGTCGGCAAGGCGTGCAGCAGCACGTCATCTGCCGTGAAGCGCCATTCCTCGACCAAGGTCTGCGTGTTCGACAACAGGTTGTTCTGGGTCAGCATCGCCCCCTTGGAACGCCCTGTCGTGCCGGATGTGTATAGGAATGCCGCAAGGTCTTCGCCGCGACGTGCCACCGTGGGAAAGCTGTCCGGCATGGCTTTGGCCTTGTCGGTCAGGCTTCCGCTGCCATCGCCGTTCAAGGTTTCGACCTTGGCCCCTGAAGTGCCTGCCAAGGCATTGAGCCTGTCTTGGCTTTTGCCGTCACAGACGATCAGCGAGGCGCCGCTGTTTTCAATGAAATAGCTCAATTCATCGACGGTATAGGCCGTGTTGAGCGGCAAAAAGACCAAGCCCGCCTGTGCGCATGCCGCATAAAGCGCAAGCGCTTGCGATGATTTCTCAATCTGCGCGGCCACTCGATCACCGGGGGTGAGGCCAATTCGCGTCATGGCGTGCGCCATCCCGGCGCTTGTCGCGAGGAACTCCTGATGCGTGATGGTTTGCCCGTCCGGCAGATGCAGGAAGGGCGTGGTTTTGCCCGCATGGATACCGAAGAGACCATCATAGAGAGGGTTCGCCATGTGTTTACCTTTCTTCGGTCAAAGACGGTGCGACGGGCCGGATATATCAGCCGCTGCGTCGAGAAACGCATGCGCCAGTTTGGTCTGGGGGCGCGCGTCTTTTGTGGTATCGGGCGTTTCGCGGCGGTTGCGCCGTTCGACCACCGCAGGCGGCAGATAAGCCAGAAAACTCATTCTGGGCCTCCCATGATACGGTTGTGTCGCCATGTGGTGCGGCCGGAGACGTGGCAGGGCAGGACGGCCGCAAAGCCATGCAGGCCCCGATCGCAGGGACTTTCAACCAAACGCTGGCTTCAGTCGGTGCGCAGGATGCGGGCCTTCTGCTGGAGGCGCGCCCTCACTTCTTTTCAAGTGCCTCGATCCGCGCTTTGAGCGCTTCGTTTTCTTCACGGGCCTTTTGGGCCATGGCGCGAACGGCGTCGAACTCTTCACGGGTGACGAAATCGCGGTCGGCGAGCCAGCGGTCCATCATCGACTTCATGGCGGTTTCGGCCTCGTCTTTCGCGCCCTGAGCCACGCCCATGGCATTGGTCATCAGCTGTGAAATATCGTCGAGCACTTTGTTACGGCTTTGCATCGGTCACACTCCGGTTTCGATTTGCCCATATATGGGCGTATGAGAGGCGGGGGACAAGGATTGACTTCCCCCACAAACCAGAGGCACAGAGACGCACATGCAGGCCGTGATCCCCTTCCCCGATATTTCGCCCGAGATTTTCAGCATCTCGCTGTTTGGTATGGAATTTGCCCTGCGCTGGTATGCGCTGGCTTATATCGTGGGAATCGTTCTGGGCTGGCGTCTGGTGGTGATGGCGGTGCGGCGCGGGCATTTGTGGCGCGGCGGCGAGGCACCTTTGACCGCGCGGGATGTCGAGGACCTGCTGACTTGGGTGATCCTTGGGGTCATCCTTGGGGGGCGGTTGGGCTTCGTTTTGTTCTACCAGCCTGGGTATTACCTGCAAAACCCGGTTGAGATCTTGAAGGTCTGGCAAGGCGGCATGGCCTTTCACGGTGGATTGCTAGGTGTGATGGTGGCCTGCTTCGCCTTTGCGCGGACGCGCGGCGTGCCGTTCCTGTCACTGGCGGATGTGCTTTGCATGGCAACGCCCGCGGGGCTTTTGTTGGGTCGCATCGCGAACTTTATCAACGCCGAGCTTTGGGGGCGGCCCACGGACCTGCCTTGGGGGGTCGTCTTTCCGACGGCGGCGGCACAGGATTGCCCGGATGTCACAGGGCCTTGTGCGCGGCACCCTTCACAGCTTTACGAGGCTGGGCTTGAGGGGTTGGTTCTGGGCGCTGTTCTTTTATGGCTGGTCTGGCGGCAGCGGGCGCTGTGGATGCCGGGATTGGTTTCGGGGGTCTTTTTCATCGGCTATGGCCTGTCACGCTTTGTCGTGGAGTTTGTCCGGCAAGCGGATGCGCAATTCATCACGCCGGGCAATCCCATGGGGTATGTGGTGCAGGCAGGTGAGTGGGGCCTGAGCATGGGGCAGCTTTTGTCGCTGCCCATGGTGGTGTTCGGGCTGATCCTGTTGGTGATTGCCAAGGCCCGAAGGGCGGCATGAGCGGCCTTCACGATATCATCTTCAAGCGGATCGGGGCCGAGGGGCCGATGCCCCTGTCGGAATACATGGGGCTTTGCCTGATGCACCCCGAGCATGGCTATTACGCAACGCGCGATCCCTTGGGGACGGCAGGTGATTTCATCACCGCGCCCGAGACCAGCCAGATGTTCGGTGAATTGATCGGCCTGACCTTGGCACAGGCGTGGATGGATCAGGGCGCGCCGGAACGGTTTGCCCTGACCGAACTTGGGCCGGGTCGCGGGACGCTGATGGCGGATATCCTGCGGGCGACTCGCGCGGTTCCGGGGTTTCATGCAGCGATGTCGGTTCATATGATCGAGACCTCGCCCGCCTTGCGCGCGGTGCAGGCCGAAACGCTGGGGCGCGAGGGTGTCGCGTGGCACGAAAGCGTCGAGGCATTGCCCGACGCGCCGCTTTATCTGGTGGCCAATGAGTTTTTCGATGCCTTGCCGATACGGCAGGCGGAGCGGGCCGAGGACGAGTTGTGGCGCGAGCGCTGTGTTGGGGTGGAGGACAGGCGTTTGGCCCTTGGCCTGAGCGACGCCACCCCCCTGCCCGCCTTGCAGCATCGTCTTGAGGATACGCGACCCGGCGACGTGGTGGAGTTTTCAAGCCCAGCACAGGCCATTGCGGCGACGATTGGCGCGAAGATCAAAGTGTGGGGCGGCATGGCCCTGATCGTGGATTATGGCGACTGGCGCTCGTTGGGCGATACCTTTCAGGCGCTGCAAGCGCATGAACCTGTAGATCCCTTCGCTGACCCCGGTGCGGCGGACCTGACAGCGCACGTGGATTTCGAAGCCTTGGCGCGGGCCACGCCAACTGCACATAGTCGGCTGACCCCGCAAGGGGTATGGCTTGAGCGCCTTGGCATCACGCAGCGAGCGCAGGCCCTTGCCAAGGGGCTGAGTGGAGATACGCTGAGTCAGCACATCGCCGCACATCGGCGCTTGACCCACCCACAGGAAATGGGGACGCTCTTCAAAGCCATGGCGCTTTATCCGGAAGGCGCCGCACCACCACCGGGGTTCGAGGCATGACTTTGGAGATCCTGACATCCGACAGCCTGGCACCGCTGCGCCACGGGTTCTTCACCCGGAAAGGCGGGGCTTCGTCCGGGGTATTCTCCGGATTGAATTGCGGGCAGGGATCGTCGGACCAATCGGAAATCGTCAGCATCAACAAAACGCGCGTGGCCGACGCCATGGACGTTGTCCCGGAAAACCTTATCACCGTGCATCAGGTCCATTCGGCGGAGGTGGCGACCGTGGATGGCCCCTTGGCCGTTCGACCCAAGGCCGACGGCATCGTGTCCGCGACGCCGGGCGTGGCGCTTGCCGTATTGACCGCAGATTGTCAGCCCGTGCTGTTCGCCGATGCCGAGAACGGCGTTGTCGGCGCCGCGCACGCCGGATGGCGTGGGGCCTTGGATGGCGTTCTGGAAGCCACGATAGAGGCGATGGAAGACTTGGGCGCCGAGCGAGAGGCCATACACGCCGTAATCGGCCCGTCGATCAGTCAGCGCGCCTACGAGGTGGGTCCGGAGTTTATTGAAGAGTTCATGGACGACGCCCCCGAAAACCATCGCTTCTTCGCCAATGGCGAAGGCGACCGGTACATGTTTGACCTGCCGGCTTTCGGGCTACACCGTATGCGGCAGGCCGGCATCGGCAAAGCGGACTGGACGCGGCATTGCACCTATTTCGATCCAGAGCGGTTTTTCTCGTACCGCCGGGCGACACATGCGGGTGAAGCCGACTATGGCCGCCTGATTTCCGCCATTCGGCTTTGAATCAGGCCAAAACCGGGCAAGCATGCCCACAGGATTGCCCCAATTTGTGGAAACAATGCTTGGATTTCCTTGATATTGCTGCACCGCGAGTGTTGAAAATACTTTAATTTCAATACTTTAGAAAAAAGCCTGCCGCTTGCCAAATTTACCCGAGACCGTCCTTCAAAACGCTTCCGATTTTCTTGCCTCGCGCCAAAAGATGGCCGCAAACGACGGCAATACTTGGTGGCAATCGGATATAACAGCCCTGCAAGGGCAGACCAAAGCAGAGGACAAGACCATGAAAAAGCGTTGGATGAAAAGCGTCATCGAAACCAGCACACAAGAGGCCCCGGCCCTGCCGTTTCAGCGCAGCGAAAAGCGCAAGCCGCGCCCGACCAACCTTGCCATGGCCAAGCTCAAGTCCGCCTGAAAGCGGCCGGCCCTGACGTAACCCGATTCCT
>DATFKJ010000273.1:0-2104 GCA_035268705.1 Roseovarius sp.
AACACGCTTGGTTGGCGTTGGGTGGGTGGAATGCAAACCATCGGGAAAACCTATCTGGCTCGCCGTGACAATATCCGCAAATTCACCCAAAACCGATTTGACCCCATGGGCTTAGCAACAGAAGCTCATCCACTTGCAAGCGATGGGCACCCCCCTCGCGGCGCGGCGCCGCAATCGCCGTGCTGGTCCGTGGGGGCTCGTGTTGGCGTTCTTTTGCATGATGATGACGTGAACCTAAAACCTCTATTTGAATCAGATATTTCCCCGGTGGCGTTCACGCGGATTTTGACCTGCGTCAACAGATCCCCCTTGGCGGTATCCCAAAGCGTGGCAGACTTCGCCAGTGGGGCCACAGAAGACGCCATCAACCGGTGGCGGGACCGATTGGGCGAGGATGGTGGCCTGCATCAAGACACCCAAGCCATCGCGGATTGGGCACAAAATATGAAATTGGATCAAGTGGTTACACCTTATGGCGCAACTGGTCCGGCCAAGGAAATGCTCGACGAGTTGGAAGAGTGGCTTTCCCCCAAGGGCATTGACCTGATCCGCGTGATAAACCCCTATGATTCAAGGGCTTGGCCCCATGCGACACATGGTTTTTTCCGCTTCAAAGAGCATATACCATCGCTGTTGGATGCCATGGCGCTTTAGGGAAGGCCCTTTAAAACCAATCGTTTGTCAGCCGATCTTGCGAAATGTCAGGTAATGCGGCACCCGACCTTCGCGCAGGGCTTTTTGCTCGTACCGGGTGGAAATCCAATCATTCCAAGGGGTTCGCCAATCGCCCGGACCGTCGGCCAGCCATTCGAACCCATGGCGGGGAACCTGTTCAAGCGTTTGGCGGACATAATCGGGAATATCCGTGGCCACGCGGAAAATAGCGCCTTTTTTCAGCACCTTGGAGAGTGGTTCTAAATGCTCTGGCGTGACGAAACGGCGGCGGTGGTGGCGTTTCTTGGGCCAAGGATCGGGATAGAGAAGGAAGGCGCGGGAGATGCTTTCGGCGGGCAGCACATCAAACATATCGCGGGCATCACCGGGGTGAACCGCAATATTCTGTGCGCCGGAGTCGCGGATTTTGCCCAAGAGCATGGCGACGCCATTGATATAAGGCTCGCAGCCGATAAAGCCGACATCGGGGTTCTGCACGGCCTGATGCACCATGTGTTCGCCGCCACCAAACCCGACTTCAAGCCAGACGTCCCGGTCCCCGAACAGCCCATTTAAATCAATGGTTTTCCGGTCAGGGTTCACGTCCCACCCAACGGCCCCCGGCGAGAGTTTCGCGAGGTCTTCGTCAAGGTAGGCTTCCTGCGATTTGCGCAGGCCCTTGCCCTTGAAGCGGCCATAGAAGTTGCGCCACGGGGCGCCGGAGGGATGCTTGTCTGAGGTCATGGGGTTTGTACGTCTCGTACGTTTTGTACGCGAGTTTCGTATGAAAATCGAACCGCCCCGAAGGGGAACCGTACGAGTCGTACGAAACACCTTCAGGGCGGGCGAAAATCACACGGATTTCTTGAGGGTCTCGACCAGATCGGTGCGTTCCCAGCTGAAGCCGCCATCGGCCTCGGGCTCGCGGCCGAAGTGACCATAGGCCGCCGTACGCTGGTAGATCGGTTTGTTAAGATCCAGCGCCTCGCGGATGCCGCGCGGGGTCAGATCCATCGACTGACGGATAGCCTTTTCGATTTCCGTCTCGTGAACTTCGCCGGTACCGTGGGTATCGACATAGATCGACAGCGGTTTGGCGACCCCGATGGCGTAGGAGAGTTGCAGGGTGCAGCGTTCAGCCATGCCGGCGGCGACGACGTTCTTGGCGAGATAGCGCGCGGCATAGGCCGCTGAGCGGTCGACCTTCGTGGGGTCTTTGCCGGAAAACGCACCGCCGCCGTGGGGTGCGGCACCGCCATAGGTGTCGACGATGATCTTGCGTCCCGTAAGCCCTGCGTCGCCATCGGGGCCGCCGATGACGAAGGTGCCGGTGGGGTTCACCCACCATTCGGTTTTGTCGTTGATCCAATCGGCGGGCAGAACCTCGCGAATGTAAGGTTCAACGATGGCGCGGATATCGTCGCTTGTCTGGTCTTCGCTGGCATGCTGC
>DATFKJ010000274.1:0-5317 GCA_035268705.1 Roseovarius sp.
CGGCGCGCAGCCCCCCCGCGACACCATCGGCCAGGTGCAACTGGAAACCATCCCGTGCCTCGATTACACGGTGCGCCGCGCGGTGAGCGCCGAAGAGTTTGATGGTGATACGATCATTGACGAATTGACCGCCGAGTTGGAGCAAATTCCCGGCATCCAAATCGAGATTCTGGCACAGGCGCGCGGCCCGGCTTCGGCCAAGCCGGTGCATCTGCGCCTGAAAGGCGACAACTGGGAAGAGTTGCAAGAGGCCACGCGCAAAGCCCGTGCGCGGTTTGACGAAACTGCGGGCCTGACGCTTGTAGAAGATACCCTGCCCCTGCCTGGCATCGACTGGCAGATCAACGTCGATGTGGAAAAGGCGGGACGCTACGGCGCGGATGTGGCCACGGTGGGCGCCATGGTGCAGCTTGTGACGCGCGGTATCCTTCTGGACACGATGCGGGTGCCATCGTCTGATGAAGAGATCGACATTCGCGTGCGCCTGCCCGAAAAAGACCGCGTGCTCAGCACGCTGGACACCCTCAAGGTGCGCACCGCAGATGGCCTTGTGCCGCTGTCGAATTTCATCACCCGCGAACCGGTGCAAAAACTGGCCCAGATCGACCGTGTCGACCAGACGCGGTATTTCGATGTGAAGGCCGGGGTCAAGGAAGGCCTGACCAAAACCGTGGCCGGGGAAAACGGCGATGGCGTCGAGGTGCCGATCACTGCGAATGAGCGGATCGAGACCCTTAGCGAGTGGCTGGAAAGTGGTGCCCTGCCCGACAGTGTTTCCTATGAATGGACGGGCGACCAAGAGGACCAAGAGGAATCCGGCGCCTTCCTGCAAAAGGCCTTTGCCGGGGCCTTGGGCCTGATGTTCATCATCCTACTGGCGCAGTTCAACAGCGTATATAATGCGGTTCTGGTGCTCTTGGCGGTGGTGCTCTCCACCACCGGGGTCTTGATCGGGATGCTGGTGATGAACCAGCCGTTTTCGATCATCATGACCGGCACGGGCATCGTGGCGTTGGCCGGGATCGTGGTGAACAACAACATTGTTCTGATCGACACCTATCAGGAATACAGCCGCTATATGCCCCGGATTGATGCGATCACCCGCACCGCCGAGGCGCGTATCCGTCCCGTTTTGCTGACCACGATCACGACCATGGCCGGCCTTGCGCCGATGATGTTCGGCCTGAGCCTTGATTTCGTGAACGGCGGCTATTCCTTTAACTCGCCCACATCGCTGTGGTGGAAGCAATTGGCGACGGCGGTGGTCTTTGGCCTTGGCATCGCAACGATGCTGACGCTGATCTTCACGCCCTCCATGCTGGCCCTGCGGGTCTGGGCGACGACCTATGTGCAATGGGGCGCACGCGGCCTTGCCATGCTCTCGCTGGGCCGCAGCAGCCGGGCCGCGCAGGACTGGGCCTTGAACCGGGCGGCGGGGCACACCCCGGCCCCTGAGATTCTCTGGGACAAACACGGCGACCTTGCAGGTTATGAGGATGAGCAAGGCGGCGCCCCGGCGGCCGAGGACATAAAGCGCGTGGTCGGAGAGAGCGGCAAAACCGGCACGGACGAGAACGGCCGCCCATTGAGAGCGGCAGAATAACGGTGAGGGGCCGAATCAATCGGGCCCGCCACACTTCTGCCGCATTGCCAATCTTTTAAGCAGTTTTCGTAGATATCCGCAGGACAATTGAGCATGGTGCTTGCTGACGTTTCCATTTTGGCAACAAAATGACACGCCATGCATCAAGCTTTTGCCATAATTCGAATTCTGTGCATTTATAGCGTGGAGTGACCAAGGGGATTGAAACGATGAAATTGCTCAAGACATCCGTGCTTGCCGGTCTAGGCTATGCAAGCACAACCGCGATGGCTTCGGCCCAAGGCTATAGCTGGTGGCAAAGCTGGTTTTACAACTGGTCGGGCGGCGGCTCGTCGAGTTCGGGCGGATCTTCGTCCGGCACCGCGACCGCATCGGCGGTTCCGGAAATCGACGCGTCCACCGGCGTTCTGGCTGTGGCGGCGGTTCTGGCCACGTTGGCGCTGGCTTGGGAAATCAAGCGCCGTCGCGCCTCTTGAACGAAAGCCTTTCGCTGATGGATCAGGTTAAAGGCGGAACGATTTAGATCAATGCCCAATCGCCGCGCCACGCGGCGACCAAGGCAATCAGGGCATTGGCAACAGCATGGGCGGTTATGGCATCAGCCAGCCGCCCTTGTCTTATGTAGAGCAGCGAAAATATGACCCCGGCGACCCCGGCCTCAAGCCAACGGCCGTGCAGAAGGGCGAAGGCCCCCGCGGAAAGGGCGATGGCCAGCACGCGACGCGGCCATGTGCCATCGTCGATGCGGGCCTGTAGATAGCCACGGAAAAACAACTCTTCGATCAGGGGCACGAGGGCTACCGTACCGAGAATACGCACCGTGGCCCATGCGGCGAAGGCCAAGGGCGATAGCGCGGCAAGCGCCAGCGATGGCGTGTCGGGTTCAGGCGCCAAGAGCACCCAGCCGACCCCGACGGCAACGCCCGCCATGACAGCCAAGATCGTTGGCCGCTCCAGATATGCAGCGAGGGGTCGGCGCACATAAAAAAGCGCTCCGGCCATGGCAAGGGCTTGCATCGGGTAGCCCAATTCGGGTGCCTGCCAGAAGGCGTTGACCACGATACCCGACAGCATGAAGACAACAAAAGGCAGGATGCGCGCAGCCGCGTCATCTTGGGACAAAGGCATTGCAGGCCCCAAGCGTGATTCCTTGTGCAGCCAGCGGATTTTGCTGACGGCGATCAAGACACCGATCGCCAAACCCGTGAAGAACAGCCATCCCGCGAAACTGTGAAATCCGTTCACCGCCAGCTCTGGCGAGGCGTGGGCCCCGATCAGAATAAGGGCCGTAATCCGAACGATATTGAGCAGCCAGCTTAGGAAAATCGCCACCGGCCAAACCACCAGCCAGAAGCGGCCCATCCGAATGGTATCGCGAAAAAGCACGGCGTAGAGCGCCAGAAAAGCCGTAATAAGGGCAAACCCTTCAATGCCCGAGCAACTGTCGGCCACGGCCACATTGAAGCCATTGGTACCAATGATCTGCGCCGCGAAATCGACCACCGGGACCTCGGACAAAAGGGTCAGCAAGACGGCAACGCCGATGAAGGTGATCTCGGTCAGGGTTCGCCAATACCACAGGGGGGCAACGAAATCGGCTATATCCGGCAGGATCAGGGCAACGAAACCAAAACCCAGCAAACCGCGCCAGCGTGGACGCAGCCAAGCCCCCCAATCTCTGGGCCGGGCCAACCAGAAAAGGCCACCGATGGCGGCCATTGCGCCGCCGATCACGAGTATCGGGAAGATCACCCCGAAGGCGGCATTCAATTCGGATTGCGGCACAATGAACAGCGTCAGGAAGGCCGCCCCAAGGCCAATTACATGAACCAACAGCCAAGGCAATCCACCAGATCGGGCCTCGGCCATGGCGGCGAATTCGCGACGTGCGGGCGCCAAGGCCCAAAGGTAGATACCCAACATGCAGCCAAGGCAAAGGGCTCGCACGACGGCCCCCCGTAGTCCCCGGCACGCGGTTTCAAGACTGGTCAGGCGGCACTCGACCGGGGCGAGCACCTGAAAGGCGACCACGATGGCCACCAGTTCCGCCGCGAACAGCATCCAGATCCAGACCGCGCGTTGCGGCATTTTGATGGACTCCACTTGTGTCATGCGCGCCACTTTCATCAAAGACCATGTTGAAAAGAAGGAAAAGACATGGAATTTGCGGGCGTGGGTCAGGCCGCCTCTTCTGCTTGTTGCCGTTGCCAAAGGCTGGCGTAGCGGCCTTGCTTTTCCAAAAGATCTGCGTGGGTGCCTTCTTCGGCGATGCGCCCCTCTTCCAAGACAACGATGCGGTCGGAATCGGCAACGGTTGAAAGGCGGTGCGCGATAGTGATCACGGTCCGCCCCTCGCCGGCCCGTTTGAGCGCGCCTTGGATGTCCCGCTCGGTCTCGGTATCCAAGGCACTTGTCGCCTCGTCCAGAAGCAGGATTGGCGGATTCTTCAGAAGGGTGCGGGCGATGCCGACCCGCTGTTTTTCACCGCCCGAGAGCTTCAGACCGCGTTCGCCGACTTGCGTGTTGTAGCCCTCTGGCAGGCTTTGGATGAACTCGTGGATCTGCGCCGCCCGGGCGGCCTCTTCAATGTCGGTTTGGGTCGCCCCATCGCGGCCATAGCCGATGTTGTAGCCGACGGTATCGTTGAACAACACAGTATCCTGTGGCACCACGCCGATGGCGGCATGCAGGCTTTTTTGCGTGACGTCGCGCAGGTCTTGTCCGTCGATCCGCAACGCCCCGCCCTGCACGTCGTAGAACCGGAACAGCAGCCGGCCGATGGTGGATTTGCCCGAGCCTGACGGCCCGACAATGGCGACGGTTTCACCGGGTCTAACGCAAAGGTCGATCCCTTTCAGGATGGGGCGTTCAGGGTCGTATCCGAACTCGACCGCGTCAAGATGCACCTCTCCACCTTGCACATTCAGAACCTTGGCGTCACTTTTATCCGAAACGTCCGGACTTTGCTCTAACAATCCGAACATTTCACCCATATCGACAAGAGATTGGCGTATCTCCCGATAAACCGTGCCAAGGAAATTCAACGGCATGGTGATTTGAATCATATAGGCATTGACCATCACGAAGTCGCCCACCGTCAAATTACCGTTTTGAACCCCAAGGGCGGCCATGACCATGACGGCAACCAACCCGCCCGTAATCAGCATAGACTGCCCGAAATTCAGGAACGCCAACGAATAGGAGGTTTTCAGCGCCGCGGTTTCATATCCCTCCATCGCCGCATCATATCGCGCGGCCTCACGCTCCTCTGCGCCGAAATACTTGACGGTTTCAAAATTCAGAAGGCTGTCGATGGCTTTCTGGTTGGCGTCGGTATCTTGGTCGTTCATCTGCTTGCGCAGCTTCACGCGCCACTCGGTAACCTTGAAGGTGAAGGCCACGTAGGCGGCGATGACACCGACCACCACGGCCAAGTACCAAAAATCAAAGAGCGTCCAGAGAACGATGCCGATCATCAAAAGCTCAAGCACCAAGGGGCCGATCGAGAAGAGCAAGAACCGCAGGAGGAACTCCACCCCTTTCACCCCACGCTCGATGATCCGGCTTAACCCGCCCGTCTTTCGCGTGATGTGATAGCGCAGCGACATTCTGTGGATATGCGTGAAGGTCTCCAGTGCCAGTTGCCGCAGGGCGCGCTGTGCTACTCGGGCAAAGATCACATCCCTAAGCTGTTGAAATCCCACATTCATCAGG
>DATFKJ010000275.1:0-4095 GCA_035268705.1 Roseovarius sp.
GTCGAGGTCCGCGTCTTCAACCGCCACGGCGTTGAAAAAGACGAACGCGCCTTGCAGATCGAGCGTGAAGAGGTGGAACGCCTTGCCCGTGACCGCGATGACGAACTTGGGATCTTGGATCGTAACATCTATGCCCGTCTGAAATCGCTGATCCTTGGCAAAGTGGCCGTCAAAGGCCCCAAAGGTGTGAAGGCGAACTCGGAAATCACCGAGGAACTGCTGGAGACCCTGACCAAGGGCCAGTGGTGGCAACTGGCGCTCAAGGACGAGAAAGACGCCCAGATCGTCGAAGCCCTGAACGAGCAATACGAGCAGCAGAAACGCACGCTCGACGCCCGTTTCGAAGACAAGGTCGAAAAAGTCCGCCGTGGCGACGACCTGCCGCCGGGTGTGATGAAAATGGTCAAGGTCTTCATCGCCGTGAAGCGCAAGCTGCAACCGGGCGACAAGATGGCCGGTCGTCACGGCAACAAGGGTGTGATCTCGAAGGTCGTTCCGATGGAGGATATGCCGTTCTTGCAGGATGGGACGCCGGTTGATTTCTGTCTCAACCCGCTGGGCGTGCCGTCGCGTATGAACGTCGGTCAGATTTTGGAAACCCACATGGGTTGGGCCGCGCGCGGCCTTGGTATCCAGATCGACGAGGCGCTTCAGGAATACCGCCGCTCGGGTGACCTGACGCCGGTGCGCGAGGCCATGAAAATCGCCTATGGCGACGATGTCTACGAAGAAGGCATCGCCGGTATGGACGAAGGCCAACTTGTCGAAGCCGCTGGAAACGTGACTGGCGGCGTTCCCATCGCCACGCCCGTCTTCGACGGCGCGAAAGAGGCCGATGTGAACGACGCGCTCAAACGGGCCGGGTTCGATCAAAGCGGTCAGTCGATCCTGTTTGATGGTCGCACCGGTGAGCAATTCTCGCGCCCCGTGACCGTGGGTGTGAAATACCTGCTCAAACTGCACCACCTTGTCGATGACAAGATCCACGCCCGTTCCACCGGGCCGTACTCCCTCGTCACGCAGCAGCCGTTGGGTGGTAAGGCGCAGTTCGGTGGTCAGCGTTTCGGGGAAATGGAAGTCTGGGCGCTCGAAGCCTATGGCGCCGCCTATACCCTGCAAGAAATGCTGACGGTGAAATCCGACGACGTGGCAGGCCGGACCAAGGTCTACGAGAGCATCGTCAAGGGCGAGGACAATTTTGAAGCCGGCGTGCCGGAATCCTTCAACGTTCTTGTCAAGGAAGTGCGCGGCCTCGGCCTCAACATGGAACTCCTGGATGCGGAGGAGGAAGACGCGGAGTGATTTGCGAGCGGTGCGCAGTAAATGCGCACCCTACACCCACGCCGTAGGGTGTGCCCTTGGGGCGCACCTTCCCCCGCACCCTCTCAGAATTGAGGACATAAAATGAACCAGGAACTCACAAACAACCCGTTCAACCCGAACGCCCCCGCCAAGGTGTTCGACGAGATCAAGGTCAGCCTCGCCTCGCCGGAACGGATCCTCTCGTGGTCTTTCGGTGAGATCAAGAAGCCCGAGACCATCAACTACCGGACCTTCAAGCCCGAGCGCGATGGCCTGTTCTGTGCCCGCATCTTCGGGCCGATCAAGGACTATGAATGCCTCTGCGGTAAGTATAAGCGGATGAAATATCGCGGCGTTGTCTGCGAAAAATGCGGTGTGGAAGTCACCCTGCAAAAGGTTCGCCGCGAACGCATGGGCCACATCGAACTGGCCGCGCCCTGCGCCCATATCTGGTTTCTGAAGTCGCTGCCAAGCCGCATCGGCCTGATGCTGGACATGACCCTGCGCGATCTGGAACGCGTACTGTATTTCGAGAACTACGTGGTGATCGAACCGGGCCTCACGGACCTGAGCTATGGTCAGATGCTCAGCGAAGAAGAGTTCATGGACGCGCAAGACGCCTATGGCGCGGACGCCTTCACCGCGAACATCGGTGCCGAAGCCATTCGCGAGATGCTGCAAAACATCGACCTCGAATCCGAGGCCGAGCAACTGCGCGCCGATCTGGCCGAAGCCACCGGTGAGTTAAAGCCCAAGAAGATCATCAAGCGCCTCAAGGTCGTCGAGTCCTTCATCGAGTCTGGCAACCGCCCGGAGTGGATGATCATGACCGTGATCCCGGTCATTCCGCCCGAACTGCGCCCGCTGGTGCCGCTGGACGGGGGCCGTTTCGCGACCTCCGACCTCAACGACCTTTATCGTCGTGTGATCAACCGGAACAACCGCCTCAAGCGCCTGATCGAATTGCGCGCGCCGGATATCATCGTCCGCAACGAAAAACGGATGTTGCAGGAATCCGTCGATGCGCTCTTTGACAACGGTCGCCGTGGCCGCGTGATCACCGGGGCCAACAAGCGCCCGCTGAAATCGCTGTCGGACATGCTCAAGGGCAAGCAGGGCCGCTTCCGTCAGAACTTGCTCGGTAAGCGGGTCGACTTCTCGGGTCGTTCGGTCATCGTGACCGGCCCGGAACTCAAGCTGCACCAATGCGGCCTGCCCAAGAAGATGGCGCTGGAACTGTTCAAGCCGTTCATCTACTCGCGGCTGGAAGCCAAGGGCATGTCCTCGACCGTCAAGCAAGCCAAGAAGCTGGTCGAGAAAGAGCGCCCCGAGGTTTGGGATATCCTTGACGAGGTCATCCGCGAACACCCGGTCATGCTGAACCGCGCGCCGACGCTGCACCGTCTGGGCATTCAGGCGTTCGAGCCTGTGCTGATCGAAGGTAAGGCCATTCAGCTTCACCCGCTCGTCTGTTCTGCCTTCAACGCCGACTTCGACGGTGACCAGATGGCCGTTCACGTGCCGCTGTCGCTTGAAGCCCAGCTTGAGGCGCGGGTCCTGATGATGTCGACGAACAACGTTCTGTCGCCCGCCAACGGCGCACCGATCATCGTTCCCTCGCAGGACATGGTTCTTGGCCTTTACTACACCTCGATCATGCGCGAAGGCATGAAGGGCGAAGGCATGGTCTTCTCCTCCATCGAAGAGGTGCAGCACGCTTTGGATGCGGGCGAAGTGCATATGCACGCCAAGATCACCGCCCGCGTGCCGCAGGTTGATCCGGAAACCGGCGAAGTGGTTGCAAAACGCTATGAGACCACACCCGGCCGTGTCCGCATTGGCGCGATGTTGCCAATGAACACCAAGGCACCTTTTGAGCTGGTCAACAAGCTGCTGCGCAAGAAGGAAGTGCAGCAAACGATTGACACCGTCTATCGTTACTGTGGCCAGAAAGAGAGTGTGATCTTCTGTGACCAGATCATGTCGATGGGCTTCAAGGAAGCCTTCCGCGCCGGGATTTCCTTCGGCAAGGACGACATGGTGATCCCCGACAGCAAATGGACCATCGTCGAGGAAACCCGCGATCAGGTGAAAGGCTTCGAGCAACAGTACATGGACGGCCTGATCACGCAGGGCGAAAAGTACAACAAGGTTGTCGATGCATGGTCGAAGTGTAACGACCAAGTCACCGAGGCGATGATGGGCACCATCTCGGCCGAAAAACGTGACGAGAACGGCGCCGTGTCCGAACCCAACAGCGTTTACATGATGGCCCACTCGGGCGCGCGGGGCTCGGTCACGCAGATGAAACAGCTGGGCGGCATGCGCGGCCTGATGGCCAAGCCGAACGGCGACATCATCGAAACGCCGATCATCTCGAACTTCAAGGAAGGCCTGACCGTGTTGGAGTACTTCAACTCCACCCACGGCGCCCGTAAGGGTCTGTCGGATACCGCCTTGAAGACCGCGAACTCGGGTTACCTGACACGTCGTCTGGTGGATGTTGCGCAAGACTGCATCGTGCGCGAGCACGACTGCGGCACCGAACGCGCCATCACCGCCGAGGCCGCCGTCAACGACGGTGAAGTCGTGGCGACCTTGGGCGAGCGTATCCTTGGCCGTGTCGCGGCCGAAGATATCGTCAACCCGGTCACCGAAGAGGTGGTCATCGCCGCCGGTCAACTGATCGACGAGCGCATGGCCGATGCCGTGGAAGAGGCCGCCGTTCAAACCGCGCGCATCCGTAGCCCGCTGACCTGTGAGGCCGAGGATGGCGTTTGCGCCATGTGCTAT
>DATFKJ010000276.1:0-2677 GCA_035268705.1 Roseovarius sp.
TGCCCCCCATCATGTCTTCAAGCATCTCGACCGCTGCGGGATCGACACCCGTGACACCCTCGCTGCCCCCGCTGCGAAGAACCGCCAGATGACGCGCACAGGCGGCACCACCCGCGCTGATCCCTCCCGACAGCGTCATGCTGGCTTGTCCGGGCAACAGGTCGGCGTTGGCCCCGCCCGCAAAAGCGCCCGGCTTTAAGTTGCCGAAAACGTCAAGTGTCTGCGGAGGGTTGATCGCCTCCAGCATGCCACCGACCGAGCAAACAGGCTCTGCCGGCATGTCCTCGATGTCACAGCTTTCCTGCGCAAGGCCCGGGCTGACCGCAAGGCACATCAAAGCCCATCCACCAAAGATGCGCCAGATCACCCCGCGCATCATTGGTTGCCCATGTTCATCATGTCCCCGAAATCGACAGGGGCGGCCGGCAGTTCGAAATCCCCCGCTGGTCCGGCCTCCCCGGTCAGGGACAGCACGCGAAACCGGTCTCCAAAGGTCAGCGCGGCAAGGCCACGATCCTGCATCTCGGTCATCAGGGGGTTGGGTGCCTCGCCGCTGATCTGGCGGATAAACCGCATCTTGAGCTCCTGATGTTCAAGCAGCCGCGGGTCGTCGGTCAGAACCGCCGACACGGTCCGGGCCGTGCCTGAATTGTCGGTCCAGTCCACGTCATGGATTTCACCTTCGATCCCGGCGACCTCGCGGGTTTCGCCGGAGGCGCGCATCGTGGAAATCTCTTCGGGAAAGACCACACCGGCCTGATCGGCACTCGGCCCGGCATTGCCTGCCCCGCCCATGTTTTTGAGTTGGCTAAGCGGAAAAACCATCACTTGCCCGCTGGCCACGGTGATCGAATATATCTCGTCACCTTTCAAAAGCATGTAGGCGTCCATCCCCTCTATATCCATGCGAAGCGCGTCCGCGGTCCAGCGTTCGGTCATCTGCATCTGACCCATTTTTCCCGCATCCGCGGTGTAGGTCAGTTGCCCCTGCGCAGCAGCCAACGACACCGAGGTCAGGACCAATGCACAGGCAGCAGCGATGTTACGAAACATGATCGTTCTCCTATTGGCTCTATTGCGGGACAACACGCCCCGGCAGGGGGGTGTCAAAGGTGACGCGGCCATAGGCGCGGGGCCGATCCGTGCCACAGGTAAACTGCGCAGCCCTCCGGTCGGCCAATTCCCGCGCCAGCGCGTTCGCCCCTTTTGTTGCGGTCGCATCGACCAGACCGACGATGCAGCTTTCCTCGCCCACATCACGGGCAACCGTGCTGACGACAAGCAACTGGCGTGCGGCCTCGTTCGGCCCGACTGTCCATCGGTGGATGGTCGCAAACGGCCGCATCCGGCTCTCAATCATCCGCCGCCGCCATTCGATCGTGGTGCTCACGTCGCTGAAGGTGGCGAAACTCTCCCACGGGCCGAAGCGCGCGGCGCGGCCATAATCCATGGATATCCGCAGGTCACCATCGGCCAGCATCACCCGCATCCCGTCCGGGCCGGGGCAGACGATACGCGCCCCCATCGCCGCCTCATCGGGCGGCGCGGCCCGGCCGACCCTTTCACAGTCGCGCGCCCAGTCGTGGCTGGAATACAGGCTATCCACCTCCTGCGCCGAAAGCACGACCGGCAAAGCGACGGCAAGGCAAAGGCTGATTGCCGACAATCTCACTCGGATGTCTCCACCGGCACGTTCGAAAAGCGTAGCGTGACCGTCCCGGCACCATCGACCTGTTCATGCGCCCCAAGCCGCGCGATCAACGCGCCCGAGAGGCTCCCGGCATCACGCGACACGCGGCCCTCGGCACTGACCGGCACGCCGGCGAAGCTGACAGAAACCGGCGCCTCCGGTCCGGCCTCGAAGCTGCCGTCATAAGACACCGGGAAGACCAGTTCCATTTTTGGCCCGAACTTGCCCAATGAAAGCGTCAGGGTCTTGTCGTCGGTCACGGCCTTGGCCGGCGTAAAGAAGTTGATCAGCGGATCGTCCGGCATCGACTCGTCCAGTGCGGTCACCGCCCCGGTCGTCTTGACCAAGACGACCTCGGCACCGGCCTCATAGGGAATTTCATTGAACCGGGCCGATAGCGTGACCTCGTCGGCCGGGTCATCGCGTGACACGAAGGTGATCTCGACATCTCCGGTGATCGCGGTCTGGTCCCGACGCTCCAGCGTCAGGCTGCCCCCGCCTTGCGAGGTATAGGTCGCCGGGCGCGGGGCGTTTGGGCCCGCATCCCGGACACTCATCCACAGATAGGCCGATGGCATATCCTCCGCGCTGGTCGGTCCGATCTCGTGCCGGCCCGGTCCGATGCCCTTTGGCAAACCAAGGCTCAGCGAAAGGTCCACGGTCTCGCCCTTCCAGTTTGCCACCCCGGCAAGCGACAGGCTCCAGGGGCCTTGGGCGTTCGTGGCCTGATTGCCGTCCATTTCAAATTCCGAACGGTTACACGGCGCGTCGGTACGTTGCGGGGCGACATCGCCCTCGACCATCCCCGAAAGCGCCATGCGATAGGCCCCCGGCGCAAGGTCGCCACCATCCGTCTGGCTGGGCAATGCGGCGACACCCGGCGCGCGACGACAGGCGGTTGAATCGATCACCATGTCGCCTTCCCTGTCGAGCCAAACCAGCTTGTCACGCTGCCAAGGCAAATGCCAAAGCATGCTTTGCGGCCCA
>DATFKJ010000277.1:0-2145 GCA_035268705.1 Roseovarius sp.
GAAGAAGGCACCGTCACCCTGTCGTCGAACCCCTATGAGGGCAATCAGGGCTACTGTGTCTCGCAGCAATTCGGCAAGGCCAACAACATCACCGACATCGCCGATCTGGGCCGCCCCGACGTGGCCATGAAGATGGACAGCGACGGCGATGGCCTTGGCGAGATGTGGATTGGCGCGCCCGGCTGGGCCTCGGCCAATGTGAACGAGGTGAAGGTGCGCGATTATGGCCTGATGGATTTCATCGAACCTGTCCGCGCCGAGGAAAGCGTGAAAACCGCACGGGTGAAAGACAGTATCGCCAAGGAAGAGGGCTATGCCTTCTATTGCTACAAGCCGCACGCGGTCTGGTACATGTTCGACGTGATGATGCTGACCGAGCCGACGCATGATCCTGAAAAGTACAAGATGGTGCAGCCCTCGGATGATCCTGATTGGCTCGACAAATCCTACGTCGCCTCGAAAGACGCGCTGAAAGAGGTGCAAATCGCGTGGTCCAATTCGCTGCCCGAGCGGTCGCCCGCGATTGCCGAATTCTTCGACCGCTTCTCGCTGACCGCCGATGATGTCAGCAGCTTTGCCTACGAGATCAGCGGCAAGGGCCGTGACCCCTCGGAGGTGGCGCGTGAATGGGTTGAAGCCAACCCCGAGCGTGTCGACGCATGGCTTGGCCTGTGATCTGACGTGATCTTGGCGGCGCTGGTATGACTGGCGCCGCCTGACCTTTCCCCCATGAAACAAGGTGCCACGCGATGAGCGATGAGACCGTCGTTGAGATTTCGAACGTCTGGAAGATTTTTGGGGCCAAGCCTGAAGTGGCCCTTCAGGCGATCAAGACCGAGGGCCTCAGCAAGGCCGAGGTTCTGGCGCAGTATAACGCCGTGGTGGGTGTGGCCGACGTCAGCCTTGAGGTGAAACGCGGCGAGATCTTCTGCATCATGGGCTTGTCGGGCAGTGGCAAATCCACGCTGGTGCGGCATTTCAACCGCCTGTTGGAACCCACAGCGGGCAAGATCGAGATCGAAGGTACCGACGTGATGGCCCTTGGCCCACAGGAGCTTCAGACCTTTCGCAACCGCAAGATCGGCATGGTGTTTCAGAACTTCGCCCTGATGCCGCACCGCTCGGTTCTGGATAACGTGGCGATGCCCTTGGAAATCCGGCAGGTGGCCAAGAACGAACGCATGCGGCAAGCGGCGGCAATCTTGGATATTGTCGAGTTGGGCGCATGGGGGTCGAAATTTGCCCATGAGCTTTCGGGCGGGATGCAGCAGCGCGTCGGGCTGGCCCGCGCCTTGGCGGCGAACCCCGATGTCTTGCTGATGGACGAGCCATTTTCGGCGCTTGATCCGTTGATCCGGCGGCAGTTGCAGGATGAGTTCATCCGGCTGAGCAAGATTTTGAAGAAGACCACGATTTTCATCACCCATGATCTGGACGAGGCGGTGCGCATCGGTGACCGCATCGCCATCATGCGCGATGGCAAATTGGTACAGGTGGGCACGGCGGAGGATATCGTCATGCACCCGGCCGATGATTACGTGGCCGATTTCGTGGCCGGGATTTCGCGGCTCAAGGTGGTGCATGCCCATGCGGTGATGCAACCCGTCGACGATTATGTCGCCGCTCATGGCCCGTTGCCCACAGACGGCCCACGCGTGGCCGAGGATGAAACCCTAAGCAATCTGATCACCCGCGCGATTGACGATGACGATGCCATCGTCGTCGAGGCGCAGGGCCGCGACGTGGGTGTCATCACCCGTGCCGACCTGCTGCGCACCGTGATCGAAGGGACGGAGGTATCATGAACCAGTCCGAGGTAAACCCGCTGGAGGACACCACCAGCGAAGCCGCCCTTGCCTACGCCCGCGAGCGGCAGGAGAGCATCCGCAAATTCGTGCGCACCAACCCCGAGTATTACATCGAGAATTTCGACAAGATCGGGGCCTCGTCGCGCTTTACCGCCACCTTCAACTTTTTTGCCGGGCTCTTTGGGCCGGTGTGGTTCGGGGCGCGCGGGCTGTGGTCTTGGGCGCTGCCCTTCCTGATCCTTGAAACGCTGGCCTTGGTGCAGATGGCGCGCGGCCTTTTCGGCGATCTGGCCGCCGATGCCCGCGCGCGGATCGAGTCCATCGAAGGCACGCTGGA
>DATFKJ010000278.1:0-5237 GCA_035268705.1 Roseovarius sp.
TAGCTTTGGGAAACCTCCAATGACCGAAATCTCCTGCACTTCGGTCACTCGGCCAAGCAAGCGCGAAGGTCCACTATGGCCAGTGGACCGTAAGGCGCTATGACCGCTTTGGGGCTGATACCCGACATTCCTTTCCAGAAACCAAACGTACAAAACGTACGTTTCTCACCGTACGCCCTGTTAACCCGCCAAGATGCGGGAAAAATACCGACGCGATACCGACGTTTTACCGACGCGATGCAGACAGGGGTTTTCTTTGTTAACCAAGGGGTTAGGGGCGATTTTCGGGTCGCAACTGTGTTCTTATCCCGCCACCACCTGCCCCTGATCCAGTTTCACAACCCGGTCCATCCGGGCGGCCAGCTCAAGGTTATGGGTGGCAATCAAAGCCGAAAGGCCGGTATCGCGCACAAGGCTCACCAAGGCCTCGAATACCCGGTCCGAGGTGGCCGGGTCCAGGTTCCCCGTCGGCTCGTCTGCCAACAGCAACCGCGGCTCATTCGCCAAGGCCCGGCAAAAGGCGACGCGCTGCTGCTCTCCGCCAGACATGGCCGACGGGCGATGTCCCGCCCGCTCTCCCACGCCCACACGGGCCAGCAAGCCATCGGCCCGAAGGCGCGCCTCGGCTTTCGAAATCCCGTTTGCCAGCTGCGGCAGCATGATGTTTTCCTCGGCCGTGAACTCGGGCAACAAATGGTGGAACTGATAGACAAACCCCACCTCCTGCCGCCGCGCGATGGTGCGTCGCCGGTCCGACAACCCGGTGAAATCCACCCCGCCGATCGAAACCTTCCCCGCATCGGGGGTATCCAGCAGCCCCGCGATATGCAGAAGCGTCGATTTGCCCGCGCCAGACGGTGCCACAAGCGCCACCATCTCGCCCTTGCTTACCTGCAAATCCACGTCGCTCAGCACGCGCACCTCGGCCTCGCGCCCCTTGTTATAGGTCTTGGAAACGCCTTCCAGCGACAGCATCACCTCACTCATAACGAAGCGCCTCCACCGGGTTCATCCGCGCCGCCCGCCGCGCCGGGAAAATCGTGACAACGAAAGACAGACCCAAGGACAGCACCACAGCCGACATCACATCGGCCAACTGCAACTGCGCGGGCAAATGGTAAATCCCCCGGATCGACGGGTCCCAGACCTGCCCGCCCATCATCACGTTCACGAAACTGAAAATCGGGTCGATATAGATGGCAAAGAGACATCCAAGGATCACCCCAAAGGCGGTTCCGATGATCCCGGTGAACGCCCCACAGATGAAAAACACCCGCAAAACCGATCCTTCGGTCAACCCCATGGTCCGCAAAATCCCAATATCGCGCCCCTTGTTCTTGACCAGCATGATCAACCCGCTGGTGATATTCATCGCCGCGATCAAGACAAGGATCGACAGGATGATGAACATCACGTTGTCCTCGACCTCCAGCGCGCGCAGGAACCCGCCGCTGGCGTCCTTCCACGTCCAGATCTGGCTCCGGTCGCCCGCCGCCTGCATCAGCGGTATGGCCATGTCCTCCACCCGATCCGGGTCGCGCACCATGACCTCCAGTTCATCGGCCCGCCCCTCGCGGTTGAAGAAACGCTGCGCTTCCTCGAACGGCAGGTAAACCCTTACCCGGTCAATATCATACCGCCCGGCGGTGAAGATATAGACCACGTCATAGGCATTCACCCGTGGGCTTGTGCCAAAGGCCGTCTTCACACCATTCGGCGAAATCAGCTTGATCTTGTCGCCAAGCCGCACCCCCAGTTCTCGCGCCACGCCCGAGCCGATGGCCACGCCCTCCGGGAACTGTCCGATATCGCCCTGCGCGGTCTCCGGGTCGGCCACGCGCGGGATGGTCCGCAAGTCTTCGGGCTTGATGCCGAACACCTGTACACCGGCATTGCGGCTGCGAGCATTGGCCATGACCTGCCCCTTCACCAAGGGGGCAACCCGCGTGACGCCGTCGACCTCGCGCACCTGCGCCGCCATCTCATCGAAATTCTCGATGGTGCGGTTGATCCGGCCTGTTTGCTCGTCCACCTGCCCGGTGTTGTAAACCGTCACATGCGCGTTGGCGCCGAGGATGGTGTCCACGAACTCCGCCCGAAACCCCGAGCGTACCGCCAATGTGGCGATCAGCGCAAAAACCGCCAAGGTGATGCCAATCAGGCTGATCCATGTCATCACGCTCACGCCGCCCTCGGCGCGCTTGGCACGCAGGTAACGCCATGCGATCATCCACTCGAAAGGGGCAAAGGGGGCAGGACTGCTCGGCACGGATGAAAACCTCGGTTTTGCTCTTTTGCGCAGACAGTGATCCTTAACATGATCCGGGTCAAGGTCAGGCGCCCATGACCCGCGTAACAATCTCCCCATATCGCCCAAGGGAATCACGCCATGCCAGCCGCAGCTCTCATCCTGCTCTACCTAACCCTCGCGCTAGCCCCCCTCGGCCTCGCTTGGGCGCAGGGCCTTCCCCCGCGCAGCCCCCTGGATGAACTGGCAAGCGGACTGGGTCTCGTGGCGCTGGCCATGATCCTGCTGGAGTTTCTGCAACTGGGCCGCTTTCGCGCCACCACTGCACGGGTGGGCAGCGATGTGGTCATGCGTGCGCACCAACTCTTGGCGCGCGTGGCCCTTGGCGCGGCCCTCCTGCATCCCTTCCTCTACACAGCCCCGATGAAACAGGCGCCCATCTGGGACAACACCCGCCAAACCGCGATTGACGGCTCTTGGTCCGGCCTGTGGCCCGGCATCGCCGCATGGCTTCTGCTTGGCGCTCTCGTAGCCTCCGGCATAGGGCGTGATGCTCTCGGCATCCGCTATCAAACATGGCGCGCCCTGCATGGCTTGGGCGCGGTGCTTGTGGCTGGCGGCGGCACGCTCCATGCCCTGCGCGCGGGCCGCTACAGCGCCGATCCGGCGCTTGCCACACTATGGCTCGCCCTTTTGGCCCTCGCCCTCGGCGCATTGCTGTGGGTCTATGTCATCTCGCCACTCAAACAACTGCGCCATCCATTCACGGTGGCCTCCGTCACCCCGGCGGCCCTGCGCACATGGCGGCTCACCCTCGTGCCCGATGGCCCCCGGCCCTTCCGCTACCGCGCCGGGCAATTCGCGTGGCTCACCATCGGGCACCCGGTCTGGTCCCTCAACGACAATCCCTTTTCCATCGCCTCCGCACCGGGCCAAGGCGACAACTTGGAATTCATCATCAAGGAACTGGGCGATTCCACCTCTCGGATCGGAACCCTCCGCCCCGGCACCCGCGTCTGGGTGGATGGCCCGCATGGACACCTGACGGTTGGAAGCCAAAAAGACGCCCCCGGCGTGGCGCTCATCGCAGGTGGCGTCGGCGTCGCCCCGTTGCTCGGCCTATTGCGTGAATTGGCGGCGACGGATGATCCCCGCCAAACGACACTGCTCTATGGCAACCGGGTGGAAGAACAGATCGTCGCCGAAGATGAGTTAAACGACCTCTCCCAAACCCACGGCACGCACATCACCCATGTCTTGTCCGACCCTCCCGACGGCTGGACCGGCCCCACCGGCCAGATCGACGCGCCCCTCCTGTGCGCCCATTTCGGCACGCCCGAGCATCGCGATTGGCTCTATGTCCTGTGCGGCCCGCCCGCGATGATCAAGGCCGTCGAATCCAGCCTCATCGAAATGGGCATCCCCGCCTCCAACATCCTGTCCGAGTTGTTCCGCTATGATTAGATTCTTGGAAAAGACCCCAAGCGCACCGCGCGTTAAACTTACGGTCATCTTTTTGATCGTGGTGTTAACGCTCGTGCTTATGGGGTTTGCCTTGCGCACCTAGTTTCGGGATTTCTGTACAATTTGTACGTTTCTCCAAACCGTCCCCCGAGTTTCGTACAAAACACGCGTAAAAAACGTACAAACCGTACAAAACTTAGGCCTGTGCCGCTTGGCGCTGTGGCCTGCGCCGAAAAATTCCGCCAAAAGCCGCCAACAAACCGGCTAAAACGCCGTATCCTGCCACGAATCCAACCCCGGCAAAGCCAGCGCCTTCCAGCGTGACTGGCACCGCTGGCTTGAAATCTGCCCATGCGGCCCGCGCCACGTCAGAGTCGGAAAAATGCATTGGTTTCAATGCCTTTTGGATCACAGTTGAGTCACGCAACACTGTCAAATCCGCGCTCAACCGCGCATGCCGTTCCAGCACCTGCCCCATGGACTGCGCCCGCGCTTGGCCCATGCTATTGCCAAGTGCCAGTTCCACCAAGGCCTCGTCACGGCTCAGGCCAAGGCTTTCGGCGTCTGCATCGAACTGCATCACGACCGAAGAAAGCTCATCCACAGCACCTGAAAGACGCTGTGTATATTGTTGAGAATACTCAGGAAATTGCGACAGGCCAGCCGCACAAGCCAGCCCGCCGGTCACGGCGATCACCCTGAAAATCATCTGCTCTGCCTCTTCTTTTTTTCCGGCAGTATACAGCATTTACATCCAAGTGTGGAACGACCGTTTCGCCATCGGCTCCACCATGTCCGAGCCATGGTGGATGTGATAGATTCTCGCAATCTTTTCAACGGCTTGCTCGGGTGGCAATTCTTCGCTTGCGCCGGTCCGGCGGCAGGTCAGTTCCACCACGCCGTTTTTCAACCCACGCGGCCCTACCGTGATCCGCCACGGCAAGCCGATCAGGTCCATGGTGGCAAACTTGCCCCCAGCCCGTTCATCGCGGTCATCATAAAGCGGCTCCAGCCCAAGCGCCTCAACCGATTTGTAAAGGGCATCACAGGCCGCGTCCGCCTCGCTATCCCCTTGTTTTAGATTGATAATTCCCACGTGAAAGGGTGTCACACCCTCGGGCCAGATAATGCCCTTGTCGTCATGGCTGGCCTCGATGATCGCTCCCACAAGGCGGCTCACGCCAATCCCGTGGCTGCCCATATGCACCGGTACCGGCTTGCCATCCTTGCCCTGCACCGTCGCACCCATCGGCTCGGAATACTTGGTGCCGAAATAGAAGATCTGCCCAACCTCGATCCCCCGCGCAGAACGCTGCCGTTCTTGCGGAATCTCGTTGAACAGGGCCTCGTCGTGGGTTTCGTCCGTCCGCGCATACCGAGAAGTGAATTCTTCAAGAATTTCTTGGCATTGCGCGACATTGTTATAGTCGATTTCACGCTCACCAAAACGCAAATCGGTGATCTCGCTGTCGTAGAAAACTTCCGATTCACCGGTCTCGGCCAGCACCAGAAACTCATGCGTGTA
>DATFKJ010000279.1:0-4098 GCA_035268705.1 Roseovarius sp.
AACTCATGGGTCACATGGTTGGTATAGGCGCGCAGCCCCGCCTCGCGGTCCTGCAATGTGCTGCCCATGTCGATCACCGCCTGGCCCAGCTCTGACAGTTCCGGGGTGCCGTAATGGCGCGGCACGGGGGCATCGCGCGCCCCGGCCTTGACCGCCTTGGCGTGCTCGGTCAACGCATAGACCGGGCGCAACACCAACCGCCAGACCAGAAAGCCCAGAACGCAGGTTGCCACCACTGTCATCCAAAAGATCATCCAGGCCGTCTCGGCCCAGCCAAGGATATTGCCCGCCAGTTTGAAATAAGCGATGCCTACAAGTGGCAGGCACAAAACCGCCGCCAATGTCCCGCCAAAGACCAAGGCCAAGGGCGGGCGCCATTTCTGCCTTACGCGCTCTGGCATGGTCCCATCCGAATTCCCACACCATGCACGGTGTCAATCGCATCGCGACAGCCCGCCTCAGACAGCTTGCCGCGCAGGTTGCGCAGATGACTGTCCAGCGTCCGGTCAGACACATGAATGCTCGCGCCATAGACCGCTTCAATCAATTGCGCTTTGGTCGCCACGTGATCGGGCCGCGCCATGAGATGCGCCAATAGCCCCATCTCGCGCGCGGTCAGCGACACTGTCGCACCCGCCACCTCACAAAGGTGCCGGCCCGGATCAAGCATCAGAACCCCGCGTTTGTGCGCGCCTGCTTCCGATACCCTGCCGCTCCGCTTCAGGATCGCCTTGACCCGGGCCAGCAATTCGCGCGGCGAAAACGGCTTGGTGACATAATCATCGCCGCCCAACTCGAAGCCAAGCACCCGGTCAATCTCTTCATCACGGGCGGTCAGGAACAGCACCGGCGTTTCCCTCTCGGCCCGCACCCGGCGACACAGGTCAAGCCCATCCATCCCCGGCAGGCCAATATCCAGCACGATCAAATCCGCCTGCCCGTTGCGCGCCTTGGCCAAGCCTTCCGGCCCATCGCCCGCCTCGGCAACCTCGAAACCTGCCTGCTTCAAGGCAATCCGCAGAACCGAGCGGATTTCCGGGTCATCGTCCACAATCAAAATCTTACTCATCTCAGGCACCCGGCGCACTGGCTTCCATTCGTTCAAGTTTACGAAGGATGCGCCAGTCGCGGAAGCCCCATTCGCGCCAATCGCCGCGGCCCATCCGGTGCGGCTCATGGTCATCGAACCGGTCGCAAAGGGCCTGTCCGGTTTCGGCCTCATAGGCCCGGATCGCGGGCAGGGCCGCAGGGCCAAGTCGGCAGATATAGAGGGCGTCCTTTCGTACCTCATGGGTGAGGTTATAGTGCGCAATCGCGGAATCGAAACTCAGGAACAGCGAAAAATACATAACTCCGGCGCTCAAAACCGTCCCGCGCAGCACCAGCCACCCGGCCTGTTTGCGTGTCATGATCTGCCAAAGAACCAGCACCAGCAAAGCCGTGACAAGACCCATCCAGATCGCCGCCGACAGGCGCAACCGTGTCAGGCCATAGACATCGACATAAAGCTCCAGCCGCAGAATCGAGGAAATCACCAGCCACACCGTTTGCGCCACCCAGAAAAGCAAAGCTGCCCGCAACCAGCGATCCGCCTCGACGAAGGGCCGCGCGACAATGGCAAAGCCCCCTGCCAAAAGCGCCGTGACCAACAATGTATAAGCCCCCCGGTGGGCATATTGCGCATATGCCACCCCCTCTGGCAGGGCCACGCCGCCCCACAGGTAAGTCAGGTCCATCACCGTCTGCACCGCAAAGATCAGGTTGAACAGGAGGATCGACCGGCGCACCGCCTCCGGGTTCAGCCATCGGGGAAGCCGGCGCGGGCCATGGCGTTCGGCGCGGCCCGGAAGGCGCAAGCGCTCGCGAAACGCCGCAAGGTTCAGCATGGGCCAGATCAGCACCGCGACCCCGGCCCAAAAGCTGACGCGCGACAAATCGGGCAACTGCACGTTTGAAAGCCCCACGGCCCAATCTTCGAACACCGGGTTCGCCTCGATCAGCAGGCTCAGGAAAATCAGGCTCATCCCCAGCGGCAAGGCCCATCCCAAAAGGGCTTTGCCAGGCGTGCCTTTGCTTGGCCCCTCGGTCGTGCTCAACGCGTTCCAAAGGTCACTGGCGGTCTGCCAAGGGCCAAGCCAGATCAGGCGCAGTGCGCCGCGCATGGCACCGGCCAATCCGGGCCAGCCCCCCAACCCGATCCACGCCGCGCCTATCAAAAGGCCGAGCCACCAAAACAGGATCGAAAGCGCCTGCACCTGCTCCACCAGCGGCAGCATCATGACAACGCCAAAGACAAACCCGCCCCATCCCATGCCATCGCGCATCGCCAATCCGGCAAACAACAGGATCGCCCCGAAAAGGGCCAGCGACAGGCCGGCATCCACCCCCCAAAGCAGCATATCGGCCAGCAGCATCAGCGCCACCAGCGCGCCGATCCGCTCCAATCGCCCCGGCCCGCGCGCCCCGTCTTGCCGGGGTTTCGGCAGGCGGCGGGTGATGCCATCCATCCACCAACTGTCTGTTTGGATCGACGCGGGAACACCCCGCACTAGAAAACTCTTCATGATTTTGCCCCTCACTTGCATATGGCTTGGGGGCATTGGTAACGGCCCGCTTTGCATGACTGGCGCAGCCGTTGTGCAGTTTTCGCGCATTTGTCGGGTGGGCCTTGGGTTGCCACGGCAAGGGGGGCGTGCAAGAGCTTGGGCAACGCTCCATCAGGAATCCGCTATGCGCTGCTTTACCGATACTCCCCCGCCGCCGCTTGCCACCACGTACCCGGCCCGCAACCCGGGCCAGCCGCTTGATCTGGAGTGGTTGGAAAGCGTGCAGGCGGATGACGTCGCGATCACCGCGAAAGCCGCCGAAATCGACCAAAGCTGCGAGGATGTGGGCAGCCATCACGCGGCATGGCTTATCCGTGCGATCCAGTGCATGGATCTTACTACGCTGTCGGGCGATGACACCCCCGAACGCGTCAAAACCCTGTGTGAGAGCGCCCGCGCGCCTCTGCCTGCCGATCTGGCCGAGCGGTACGGGGCAGGGGGGCTGACCGTGGGCGCGGTCTGTGTCTATCACGCTATGATCGCCCCGGCGCTATCGGCGCTCAAAGGCACTGACATTCCCGTCGCCGCAGTCTCGGCCGGGTTCCCGGCAGGCCTTTCCTCGCCACGCGCCCGTGTCGTAGAGGTCGAAGACAGTGTTGCGGCGGGTGCGAAGGAAATCGACATCGTCATCCCCCGCCACCTCGCCCTTTCCGGCGATTGGCCCGGGCTTTACGATGACATCCGCGCCCTGCGCACGGCTTGCGGCAAGGCGCACCTCAAATGCATCCTCTCCGTGGGCGAGTTGGGCGATCTTACCACCGTTGCCCGCGCGTCCCTCACCGCGATGATGGCCGGGGCCGATGTGGTCAAAACCTCGACCGGGAAAGAGGCCACCAACGCCACCCTTCCCGCAGCCCTCGCCATGCTCAACATGATCCACGCCTACCATCAGGCGACGGGATACCAGATCGGCTTCAAACCCGCAGGCGGCATTTCCACCGCCCGCGCGGCCCTGCCTTTCATGGCGGCCACCTATGCCCGCCTCGGGCCAGACTGGCTCCAACCCACGCTGTTCCGCTTCGGCGCTTCATCCCTCCTCAAGGACATCCGGGCCACCCTCGCCGCGTCCTGACCTTGCCACCCCTCGCCCGCTTTGGTTTAACCGGGCGGAATTATTGCCCGGAGGCCCGCCATGGTCGATATCGCCACCCGCGTCTACAACCACCGCTGGAAGATGGACCCCATCGTGCGGTCCCTCATCGACACCGATTTCTACAAGCTGCTGATGTGCCAATCGGTCTTCCGCAACAAGCCCGACACCGATGTGACCTTCTCGCTCATCAACCGCAGCAAATCCATCCGCCTCGCCGATGTGATCGACGAAGGCGAGTTGCGCGAACAGCTTGACCATATCCGCTCGCTCTCGCTCACGCGCGGCGAATCCACATGGCTGCGCGGCAATACCTTCTATGGCAAGCGCCAGATGTTCACGCCCGAGTTCATGGAATGGTTCGAGAACCTGCAACTCCCGCCCTACCACCTCGAAAAACGC
>DATFKJ010000280.1:0-19101 GCA_035268705.1 Roseovarius sp.
CGAGTCGTACGAAAAATTACTCCGCCGCGACGCTCTGTGCTGCGTTCAGATGATCAAGGATTGCCGCCGCGCTATCGCGTCCGTCGCGGATGGCCCAAACAACCAGTGACGCACCGCGCACGATATCGCCGACGGCGTAAACGCCGTCCATCGCGGTTTGGCCAGTGCCGAAATCAGCCTTGACGGTGCCCCAGCGAGTGACTTCCAATTCCTTTTGATTCCAAAGGGTTGGCAGTTCCTCGGGCTCAAAGCCCAGCGCCTTGATCACCAGATCGGCAGGTTCATCATGTTCCGCGCCCTCAATCGGTTCGGGGCTTTGGCGGCCTGTGGCATCGGGTTGTCCAAGGCGCATCTGTTGCACCTTCACCGCCGTCACGGGGTCACCGATAAAGCCCTTGGGCGCGCTAAGCCATTCAAAAACAACGCCTTCTTCCTCGGCGTTCTGCACTTCGCGCTGGCTCCCTGGCATGTTGTCCCGGTCCCGGCGATACAGGCATTTGACCGATTTCGCGCCTTGGCGAATGGCCGTGCGCACGCAATCCATCGCGGTATCGCCACCACCGACGACGACCACGTTCTTCCCGTCGGCGTTCAATTCGCCGCTGTCAAATTCGGGCACGCTATCGCCAAAAGACAAACGATTACTTGCGGTTAGGTAATCCAAAGCGCGCACGATCCCTTGAGCGCCCGCGCCCGGCCCCTGCAAATCACGGCTTTTGTAAACGCCTGTGGCGATCAGCACAGCGTTGTGCTTGTTGCGAATCTCCTCAAAGGAAATCTCCTCGCCGACGTTGCAGTTCATGACGAACTCAACACCACCTTTTTCAAGCTGCTCCATCCGCCGCATGACCACGTCTTTTTCCAGCTTGAAGCCCGGAATCCCATAGGTCATCAACCCGCCACCGCGATCATAGCGGTCATAAACCGTCACCTGCACACCTTCGCGGCGCAGCACGTCCGCGGCGGAAAGGCCGCCGGGGCCAGCGCCGATTATACCAACAGATTCAATACGTTCAGCCTTGGGCGCGATGGTCTGAACCCAACCCTCTTCCCACGCTGTATCTGTGATGTACTTCTCGACCGCGCCGATGGTCACGGTGCCATGGCCCGATTGTTCGATCACGCAGTTGCCTTCGCACAAACGATCCTGCGGACAGATGCGACCACAGATTTCGGGGAAGGTGTTGGTGGCTTGAGACAGCTCATAAGCCTCCTGCAACCGCCCCTCTGCCGTCAGGCGAAGCCAGTCGGGGATGTTGTTGTGCAGCGGGCAATGGGTTTGGCAATAGGGCACGCCACATTGGCTGCACCGACCGGCCTGTTCCTTGGCCTTCTCATCGGCGTATTCGGCGTAAATCTCATGGAAATCCTTGTTGCGCGTATCCGCCGCCCGCTTTTCGGGCATAACACGTTCAACATTGACGAACTTCAGCATCGGTTGCTTTGCCACGGCAGGGCCTCCGGAATTGACTGTGCCGAGTCTGTTTAAAGCAACGCTTTGACAAATTAAAGTCAGAAAGAGTTACCTAATGTTAAAAAATTGTACCACATGCATGCGTCGCCAAAAGAAATTAACAATAAAAAAGGTCCGATCCGGATTTAAATGATGACTTTCCTCACAATCTCAATCAGTTATAGCTAAACGAGATTTCCTAGCGGGACTTCGCCAATGCCCCTGTTTCATCTTTTGCTGGTTGCCATCATTCAGGGCGTGACCGAGTTTTTGCCGGTGTCCTCGTCGGGCCACTTGATCCTGCTGCCGAATCTCACTGGTCTGGAAGATCAGGGTCAGGCGATAGATGTGGCGGTGCATGTCGGCACGCTTTTTGCCGTGATCCTGTATTTCTGGACAGACGTGAAACTGGCGCTGTCCGGCCTTCCCCGCGCATTGACCGGCCGGATCGACACGGAAGGGGCGAGGCTGGCCTTCCTGCTGGTCGTGTCCTCGATTCCGGTCGTGGCTTTTGGCATCCTGCTCAAGTTGACCGGACTCGATGCGCAGATGCGCTCGATGGCGGTGATTGGCTGGACGATGCTGGTGTTCGGGATTGTCCTTTACTGGGCGGATCAGGCGGGGGAGGTCACGCGAGAGGCCAAGGATTGGTCATTGCGTGATGCCATGGTCATGGGGGTTTGGCAGGCGATTGCATTGATTCCGGGAACATCGCGCTCGGGCATCACCATCACGGGTGCGCGGTTCATGGGGTATGGCCGCTCTGATGCGGCGCGACTTTCGATGCTGATGTCGATCCCGGTCATCATCGAAAGCGGCGCGCTATTGGCGGGCGAAACCGTTTACGAGGCGAATTTTGGCATGATGCGTGACAGCGCGATTGCAGCGGGCTTCGCCTTTGTTTCCGCCCTGCTCGCACTCACCCTGATGATGCGCCTACTGCGCAGTGTCAGTTTCACGCCATACGTCATCTACAGGATCATTCTTGGCCTGATCCTGCTTGGTATCGCCTACAGTTAATCGGGGCGCAGGTTGCCTGCCGATTCCTTGATTGCTTCATACTGTCCGGCCGGTCGGAACCGCCAAAGGTAATCCGGCAACACGGCTTCAAGAGAGGTCGGCTCAATCTCCAGATCGGCAAAACCCTTCGCATCGTCAGCCACCACATTGTCCACCTTCAGGCTACGTACCTGATCGCGGGTGATCTGTGGCGGAACAAGGCCGAGGCTGATGGTTTGGATGAACTCCATCAGGCCGCCCATGATGCTGGCCATCCAGAAGGGCAGGTTGATGATGATCCGACGGCGGCGGATCACGTGCAGCATCTGTTCCATCAACTCGCGGAAGCTGTTCACGTCCGGGCCGCCCAATTCATAGATGCCGGGTTCAGCCTCGCCCATAACGCCCTTGGCGGCGGCATGGGCCACGTCATCCACGTAAACCGTCTGGAATTTGGTGCTGCCACCCACAACCGGAAGGAAGGGACTAAACCGGGTCATTCCGGCAAAACGGTTAAAGAAATTGTCTTCTGGCCCGAAGATTACCGAGGGGCGCAGGATCACGGCCGTCGGGAAGGCCTCAAGAATACCGGCCTCACCCTGCGCTTTGGTTTGTGCATAAATGCTATCCGACTCGGCATCGGCCCCAATGGCCGAGATATGCACCATCCGATCAACACCTTCCTCAGAAGCAAGGCGCGCGATGCGTTCGGCGCCTTCGTGTTGTACGGCGTCGAAATTGTTGCGACCCTTGCGATCAAAGGTGCCGACACAGTTCACAACCGCATCCGCCCCATGCAAGACCGACCGCACGCTTTCATCGTCACGGATATTGCAGAATACCGGCTCGACCTGCCCGACCACACCATAGGGTTTCACGTGCATGGCCTCGTTCGGGCGGCGCACGGCCACGCGGACCCGCCACCCGGCCTGTGCCAAACGACGGGTGATGTAGCGGCCCACAAATCCCGATCCGCCATAAATGGTGACAAGTTTCGACATGGGTGGCCTCCGGCGCTTGGTGCGTTTTCGCCCACTTTCCTACCCTTGAAGCGCCGATTGGACAAGGCGATATAACGAATGCGGCGTTTGTCGCAAAATGCCGTTGACAGTGCGTTGGGGCAGGGATACACGCCTGCCTCACGACACCTGCCCAGGTGGCGGAATTGGTAGACGCGCTAGCTTCAGGTGCTAGTGTCCGTATGGACGTGGAGGTTCGAGTCCTCTCCTGGGCACCATTTCCCCGACATAACGTAAGATAAGGCCTCTCAGGACGTATCGCTGCGCGCGGTGGCTAGATCGGTCAGAATGGGGCAATCGGGGCGGTCGTCGCCCGCACAGGCCTTGACGAGGTGCGCCAGCGTGTGCCGCATTGCCTGAAGTTCAGCGATCTTGGCGTCGATCTTTGCAAGGTGCTCTTCTGCAATATGTTTCACGTCGGCGCTGGCGCGGTCCTTGTCCTTGTAGAGCGCAAGCAAGCCGCGACAATCCTCGATGGAAAAGCCAAGTGAGCGCGCGTGTCCCAGAAAACGCAGCTTGTGCAGATCGCTATCGGAAAAATCACGATAGCCATTTGCGCTGCGGTCCGGCTCGATCAGGCCGATATCCTCGTAATACCGAATGGTCTTGGCCGGAAGGCCCGCGTGTTTGGCGACATCTCCAATGTTCATGCTTGGCCTCCTATTGCGCAGGCGCATGTTTGATCGCGGCTGCCGGTTTGCTGGATTTGGCGGGCGGTTGCGTGACGGCCTTCATGCCTTTCAAACGCAAGGCGTTGGACAGCACGAAGACCGACGAAAGGGCCATGGCCCCGGCTGCCAGCATCGGGGAAAGCAAAAGGCCAAACGCCGGATAAAGCACCCCGGCGGCCACCGGGATAAGCGCAACGTTGTAGCCAAAGGCCCAAAACAGGTTCTGTTTGATGTTGCGCATGGTCTGGCGCGATACCTCGACCGCGTTGACGATCCCCTGAAGATCGCCGGACATCAAAACCACGTCGGCGCTTTCGATGGCAACGTCTGTACCAGTGCCGATGGCGACGCCGATATCGGCATGTGCCAGCGCAGGGGCATCATTGATCCCGTCGCCCACGAAGGCAATCCGCCGTCCGCCCTCACGCAAGCAGTCAAGGGCTGCCACCTTGCCATCAGGCAGAACGTCGGCGACCACCTCATCAATACCGATATCCTCGGCGATTGCTTTGGCCGTGCTTTGCTTGTCGCCAGTGATCATCATCACATGAAGCCCGCTGTCATGTAGCGCTTTGATCGCGGCGGCGCTGCTGGGTTTGACCGGATCCGAGACCGCAATAAGCGCGGCCAATTGACCATCGACAGCGGCAAAAAGCGCGGTGCGCCCCCTGTTCGAGAGGTTGGATTCGGCCTCCGACAACGTCGTGGTGTCAATCCCCTCGCGTTCCATCAAACGGCGGGCCCCGACCAGAACGTTGTGCCCCGCAACCGTGGCACGGACGCCGTAACCGGTGATCGACTCGAAGTCCTTCACGCTTGGCATATCCAGGCCTTCGGCTTTTGCGGCGCGCGTGATCGCCTGCGCGATGGGATGTTCTGATTGCCCTTCAACCGCGCCCACAAGGCGCAAGACTTCGGCGCGATCGAATCCGCTGGCCAACTCAAGGTCGGTCAGATCAGGGCGTCCTTCGGTGACGGTCCCGGTCTTGTCCAAGGCGATGACATCCACGGATGACAATTGTTGAAGGGCATCGCCCTTGCGGAACAAAACACCCAGTTCCGCCGCACGACCGGTGCCGACCATGATCGACGTCGGGGTGGCAAGGCCCATGGCGCAAGGGCAGGCGATGATCAGCACGGAAACTCCGGCGACCAATGCCAGCGTCATTGCGGGATCAGGCCCAAGTATCAGCCAAGTGACAACTGTCAACGCGGCCAAGATCAAAACCGCAGGCACGAACCAGAGCGTGATCTTATCCACTAAGCCCTGAATCGGTAGTTTCGCGCCCTGCGCCTCTTCGACCATTCGGATGATCTGGGCCAGCGTGGTATCGTGGCCCACGCGCGTCGCGCGGAATTGCAGGCTGCCCGCGCCATTCACAGTACCGCCTGTTACTTCGTCACCGGGGGATTTTTCCACCGGGATCGGTTCCCCGGTGATCATGCTTTCATCTACATGTGCGGTACCCTCGGTTACCTCGCCATCAACGGCGATCCGTTCACCGGGCCTGACCAGAACGATGTCCCCCATCGACAGCTCTGCAATATCCACGTCATGCGCTGTGCCATCCCGGATCACCCGGGCGTGGCGCGCCTGAAGGCCCATGAGTTTGCGAATGGCCGCGCCTGTGCGCCCTTTGGCGCGCGCCTCAAGCGACCGGCCCAGAAGGATCAGCACCACGATGACAGCCGCCGCCTCGAAGTAAACCGCACGCACGCCCTCCGGCAGCAAGGCCGGCAGGAAGGTGGCGACACAGGAATAAAGATACGCCGCAGATGTACCGACGGCGACAAGGCTGTTCATATCCGGTGCGCCTTTCACAAGCGCGGGAAACCCCTTGGTATAGAAACTGCGCCCCGGGCCGATCAGGACAAGCGTGACAAGCACGAACTGCAAGATCCAACTCGTTTGTTGGCCGATTGCCTCGTGGATGAACTCCTTGAAGGTGGGCAATACATGCCCGCCCATTTCGATGACAAAAACCGGCAGCGTCAGGGCCGCCGCGATGATTGTCTTGCGAAACAGGTCCTGTGCTTCGGCGGTTTTCCGGTCTCCGGCATCTTCGGCGACCGTATCGGTCTTTGCCGGGGTTGCCGGGTAACCTGCATCGCGCGCTGCCGCGATCAGATCTGCAACCGTGGTCACGCCGTCCACAAAGCGCACTGTCGCGGTTTCCGACGCGAGGTTCACGTTGACATCAAGAACGCCGTCAACGCCGCCGAGTGCCTTGTCGACCCGTCCGACGCAGGACGCACAGGACATTGATTCAACATTGAACACGACCGTTTCGGTGCGTGCCGGATAGCCCGCTTTGTCCAAGGCGGCCATGGGGCCGGACAAAGTTGCGTCATCGGCCAAATCGAAATTCGCTTTCTCGTTGGCGAGGTTGACCGAAACATTCTGCACCCCCGGCGACGCGGCCAAGGCGCGTTCGGCCCGGCCCTTGCAACTGGCGCAGGACATGCCTTGAATGCTTAGAGTCAGGTGGCGTGGCATTGGAAGTACTCCTATTCTTCCTCACTCAAATAAGCCTTCCAGTCACAGGAAGGTCAAGGTGGGTGGCCCAAGGTTTTGCGAGTTTTTGAAAGGATCGCGTGGCGAATTGCCCCGTGCCTTTCGAGATTCCCCCTTCATTTGCCTGCCGGAGTGCCGCAGAAAGCAGTTGAACCCCGAATCGCACGTCATACGTGCCAAGACGTGGCCGGCTCTGAGGGGCACGACGAAATGACAATTGGGGCCTGTAGCCGATGGCCCGACAAGGAAGCGAAGCATGGCAAATCACCTTTACAAGAACGACCTGCCCGATGGGCTTGACCTTGGGCCTGTTGTGGCAATCGACTGTGAGACAATGGGCCTTAATCCGCATCGTGACCGCCTTTGCGTTATCCAGATGTCGGGAGGGGATGGCGACGCCCATCTCGTGCAGGTCGAAAAGGGCCAGACCGAGGCCCCGAATCTGGCTGCGATGCTTGAAAACCCTGATGTGCTGAAGCTCTTCCACTTCGGGCGCTTCGATATCGCGGCCATGTACAATGCCTTCGGTGCGCTTACGGCGCCGGTCTACTGTACCAAGATCGCCAGCAAGTTGGTGCGCACCTATACTGATCGGCATGGCCTCAAGAACCTGCTTCAGGAATTGTTGAGCGTTGATATCTCGAAGCAACAGCAATCTTCCGACTGGGGCGCGCCGGACCTCACTGAAGCGCAGCTTGACTATGCCGCCTCGGATGTCCTTTACCTGCATCGCCTGCGCGAAGAGCTTGACCGAATGCTTGCGCGCGAAGGCCGCACCGACATGGCGCAGGCCTGTTTCGATTTCCTGCCGATGCGCGCCAAGCTCGATCTGGCGGGTTGGCCCGAGATCGACATCTTCGCGCATTGATCATGCTGGATGCGGATAACTTTCACTCGCGCTTGGTGGCATGGATGAAAATCATCCTGCCCCTTCTGGCGCTTGGTTTGTTGTCCACGCTGTTCCTGATTTCGCGTAATGTCGATCCGACCAAGAATATTCCAATCACCAATATCGACCTTGAGCAGCGCGCCGATGACCTAGGCGCGACCAACCCGTCTTTTGCCGGCATGACAAACCGTGGGGACCGGGTTTCGGTCCGGGCGGAACAGGCCAAACCGGATGCCCGCGACCCCGAGCAGCTTTTGGCCGAAGTTGTCGAAGCGCAATTGCAGCTTGTTTCCGGAACCGTGATCGACATCACGTCGAACCATGCGGAAATGAACCAAGGTGATTTCACGGCGAACCTGCAAGGCGATGTGAATGTCGTCACGACCAACGGGTATGACCTTAAAACCGAACGATTGAACGCGCGGTTGGACCGGCTTTATGCCGAGACGCCCGGCCCGGTCCAGGGAAGCGCGCCTGTCGGCACACTCAGCGCTGGGCGCATGGTCCTGGATACCGACCAAAAGACCGGCGCGGCACATTTACTTTTCACCGATGGCGTCAAGCTGCTATACACGCCGCAAAGACCTGAGGAATAATTTTCGTGTCCCGATTTTTGCGGCTTGCCGTTTGTCTGTTCATCGCCATGCAGCCCATCCATTTGCTTGCCCAAGGGGCGCAGGTGGCTTTTGGCAACACACAACAGGATTCCAGCCTTCCGGTGGAGGTGACGGCGGATAATCTCAACGTCAACCAAGATGATGGTACGGCGATTTTCACCGGTAATGTCCTGATCGGGCAGGGTGAGATGCGCTTGTCGGCCCCGCGCGTTCTTGTCGTCTACAACCAAGACCAAAGCCGTATCAAACGGCTTGAGGCGACGGGTGGTGTGACCTTGGTCAGCGGTGAGGATGCCGCCGAAGCAAAGCAAGCCGATTACAACATGGACGATGGCGTCATCGAAATGGAAGGCGATGTTCTGTTGGTGCAAGGGCCTCAGGCGCTGACCGGGGATCGCATGTATGTGGATACACGGGCCGGAACGGCGCGTGTCAGCGGCCGCGTCAAAACGATCTTGCAGCCATCCGAGGAATAACCAGATGGCCAAGCCCGAACTTCATCTCGCCCACGAAAACACAGGGCTTCAGGTCAAGAACCTGCGCAAAAGCTATAATAAGCGCGTGGTGATCCGCGACGTTTCGCTTGATTTGCAGCAGGGTGAGGTCGTGGCGCTTCTTGGGCCCAACGGGTCGGGTAAGACCACGACGTTCTATGCCATCGCCGGATTAATTTATCCCGAGGGTGGGCATGTCCTTTTGGACGGCCGCGACGTGACCACGCTGCCGATGTACCGCCGGGCCAAAATGGGTGTCGGGTATTTGCCGCAGGAAATGTCGATTTTCCGTGGCATGTCGGTCGAGGACAACATCATGTCGATCCTCGATATCTCGCAGCCTGACCGCCACAAGCGGCGTGAGCGCCTTGAAGAACTGCTTTCGGAGTTCTCGATCGAGCATCTTCGCCGCGCTCCGGCACTGGCCCTTTCAGGGGGTGAGCGGCGACGTGTGGAAATCGCGCGCTGTTTGGCTGCCGATCCCAAATACCTACTTCTGGATGAGCCATTTGCCGGGGTTGATCCAATTTCAGTTGGGGATATCCGGCATCTTGTCGCCGATCTGAAAAAGCGCGGAATCGGTGTTCTCATCACTGACCATAATGTGCGTGAAACGCTCGAAATCGTCGACCGGGCCTATATCCTGCACGATGGCAAAGTACTTATGTCCGGTAGCCCCGAAGAAGTGGTTGAGAACGAAAACGTGCGCCGTGTCTATCTTGGCGACAGTTTCCGCATTTCGTGAACGCGCGGGTAAAACTGTCATTCGAATGTCATTGACAAGAGGCCGCCAAAGGGCCTCAAATAGGGTATGGCATTCGATCACCCCGCGCTGTTCCCGCATGTGGCCCTCTTGTCAGGGCCGGGCCAGCGACAAACTGCAAGAATGTCATTTTTCCGCATCCGAGGCTGATACTTGCAATGGTGCTTTTGCGCCCTGCAAGCCGGTTTTGGAGTGTTTAAATGAAGGAGATAAGATGCGTTACCAAATCAGTGGAAAGCAGATCGATGTTGGCGAAGCCCTCCAGACCCACGTCAAGACGGAACTGGGTGAAGCCGTGGCGAAATATGCCGAAAGGCCCACTGACGCGCATGTCATCTTTTCCAAAAGCGCCAGTGAATACGTTTGCGAATCCATCGTGCATTTGTCCACTGGCCTGACAGCGCAAGCCAAGGCCCACGCGCACGAGATTTATGGCGCCTTCGACAAATGCTGTGAAAAAATGGAAAAACAACTAAGGCGGTACAAGCGGCGTTTGAAAGACCACCATCGCGAACGTGCGCAGCCGGTTGAACTCTTGGGCGCATCCTCTTATATCCTCGCCTCAGAAAGCGAGGATGAGGATTCGGAGCCTGAAAACTTGCAGCCCGTGATCGTGGCCGAGATGGAAACGCAAATCCCATCTCTTTCGGTCGGCGAAGCGGTCATGCAAATGGAACTGGCCGAGGCCCCGGTGCTTGTTTTTCGGAACGAAAAGAATAACGGGTTGAATGTGGTGTACCGCCGCGAAGACGGCAACATCGGATGGATCGACCCGTAAATCAGGAAGCGAGGCGCTGATGCGCCAACCTGTCGGAGCGACGCTGAACAGATGGAAATGTCTATGATCCTCAAGCCTGAGGCCGTCCGCGTACTGTCTGCTGCATCTAGCAAGAAGCGTTTGCTCCACGAGCTGGGCGATCTCGCCGAGGCAGCCTACGGGATTGATCAACCCGGTGCGGTGGAAGCGCTTCAGGAACGTGAAAGCCTTGGGCCAACCGGCGTAGGGCATGGCGTGGCGCTTCCGCACGCGCGGATCGACGGGATCGAAGAGGTTTTGGGTGTCTTCGTCCTGTTGGATAAACCCGTGGATTTCGATGCCGTGGATCGGCAGCCTGTCGATTTGGTTTTTGCGCTTTTCGCGCCGCTCGACGCGGGTGTTGAGCATCTCAAGGCACTGGCTCTTGTCTCGCGTACGCTGCGCGATCCGTCGGTTTGTGCCAAGCTGCGCTCCAACAGCGACCCCGCGACATTGCACACCATCGTAACAGAGGCTCAGGCCGTTCAGGCGGCCTGAGCTTCAGGGCGTCACGCCCGCCATTTGCCAAATCCAAACATCATGTAATCGCGCTGGTAGACGGACTTTGCCAAGTCTTCGAGATCGTCGTCATAGATCTCGGACAAGGCAAAGGGTGTATCCTCTTTCGCCTTGGCCGGGTGCGACGGCTTGGAATATCCGACCTGCTTGGCGATGACTGGCAGCAGGGTGCTCATTTCATCTTCGCGGATGATCATGTCTGGCAGGGAAAACTCGCTCATCCCCTGCATAACCGAGGTTTGCGTCGCCCAATGGGCATCGTTGCGGATGCCTGTCTGTCCAGCGAGGTTGGCTTTGAGGAACGTCAGGAACGCGCCAAAGGCTTCGCGGTGAGCCCGGCGGTCATAATCGTCTTCCGGGTTTCCGCCGGGAATGGGTAGTTTGTAGAAATTGCGCAGGGTCTTGCGAATGTCCGAAAAGGTGCCAGGTCCGCGCATCAATATCCGCGTGCAAAACACATGATGCGCCCGCGCCAAGGGATGCCGAAGCACGGTGAAACTGCGGTGTTCCCGGTTGCGCCGCTTCCATTGCCGCAAACCCTTCTGCTGCATCTTGGTGGGCAATGTGTCTTCCGGCACGCCATCCAGTGCGGCCAGCCAAGCGCGCACTTCGTCCTCGGGGCCTGCACGCATCGGCATATACAACAGCGGCGCCCTGGCCCCTGTGACGTAGCCCGGCACACCCGGACCGCGGCGTGGCTCGAAATTGGGCGTCCGTGTGAGGTTGAAGGGGTCCAACCCAGACAGCGCGCGTTCCATTTCGTCAAAGTTGGAAACCTTGTCCTCAAGACCGCTGGGGTTTTGTTTTTTGAGCGAGGCATCCAAAGCCTCAAGCTGTTCGTCACTCCCCAAGAATTTCGCCAGTCCATTGATGACATCAAGGTCCTGCAAATCCTCGTAAGCCACGTAAAACCCTGTCTGTCCCGTGGTTTGCAGGCGGTTCAGCAGCATCACCTGAAATTCCTGCAAGCGCGCGACGTGCTTTTCAAACTCTGGCCCGTCAAAGGCGATTTTGCTGTCTTTGCGGCGCTTGACGTTGGTCAGTTTCCATTGCCCGGTTGCCTGAGCAATCTTCCAACTGACATAGCTGTCCACCGGATTTCGCGTCAGGATGATCTTGGCGCAGCGCGGATCGTTCAGGCAGATATCCAAGACCCGCTGATCGTGGTCGTTGAAAAACCGAAAGCCGCCCAAGCCCTTCGAATGTTCCTTGATCGTATTGATCAAGCGCGCCGGGTCCGCATCGCGCATGTCCTGCGTGACGCCCAGTATCTCGGTTTTGTTGGGGTAGCCGATGAAATGCGGGTTGAACGCCTCACCATGGCACTGGAAGCTGTCGAAAGCGTTCAGGTTGCTTTCCAGAAAGTTCGATCCGGTGCGCATCTCGGCGAACACCACGAAGTAATCAAAAGGGCCTGACATGCGGGGTTACTGCACCAGATAGGGTTTCGGTTTGTTGTGCGAGGGTTCATGCGGGTCATGCGCCACCGGGAAATCCCCCATCAGGTAGGGGTGCATCCCTTGGTTCTTGAGGTTCTGGAGGAACTGCCCGAAACCGCTCAGGTCTGACATCCGCGGGACCTCGGCCAGGCCGCGCAGGTTTTGCTGCCCGATCTCGTCGATAATGGTCTGCAATGGTTCCATCGGCGCCTCGATGAACTCGGCCATCGTCCAGATACGCACGCGGGCTTTCGTCCAGGGTGACCGAAGCACTTCCAAATGCTTGCTTTCCACTTGCTGAAGGCGCGCGGCCTCCTTGCGGATGTCCGAGAAATTGGCGTTGGACTTGAATAGCGGCACGGCCCATGCCCCGGTAATGACCGAGATCTGCGCATTGGGGTCCTTGGCCAGATCCCATTCCAGGTTTTTGATGTGGTCGCGCGGCCCCATTTGAAAGCACTGCCGCTCTCCGCGGGTGTTCCAGATCAGGCTGGCAAGGAAGGCCCGCGGGTTATAGTCACGTAGTGTCGCACTGTCGCTCAAGGCGCCGTTCATGACCGTCTGTCCATCCGAAAACTCGGCACGGTCGGGGGCAAAAAGATGTCCATGGACCCGCGTCCCAGTGGCCTTGGCCAGCCACGCCTCGAAATTCTCGAACAGGTCGCTGAACCCTTCGAAAACCGAGTACTGCGCACAGGTCAGGCCATTCTCACGCCCTTCCACCGGAAAGCGGCTTTGCATCAATAGCCCCGGCCGCCCGCGCGTTCGGCGTTCCACCGCCTTGGCGAAAATTCGGTCGATCTTGCCGGGGTTGGGTTCGGTTCGCTTCATGGCTCCGGCGTTATCGGTCAGGAAGGCATTGTAGAGACGGTCGGCAAAAGGCCATATCTTGCGCGCCACGAAACAATCCGAACGGCGCAAAAGCTGTAGGTGGTCGTCGTAGAAGATATGAGGCTTTCCCTGATAATCGAACTTCGACAGGGTCAAAGAGCGGCTTTCGATTTGCCGCGAATACTGCCTCACAAGCGTCTGGAAATAGCTTTCGTCGGGAATCCAGACTTTCTTGAAATACCTGTCATAAGCGTCGCGTTCGGGGTCCGACAGGATGGCCGACAGGGTTTGCCGCGTCAGGCACCACCATTGGCTGCCCATATGCGGCACGATACCGTTGGGAACGCGCCGTCTGTAGCCGACTGCACGCTGCAGGGCGACGTAGCGATCGAACAGGTACCGGTGTTTACGCCACGAAAACGGAAAGCGCAGGGTGAACCGTTCATGGTCCAAGCCGCCAATTGTCCAAGGCACATCCGCTGTCGTGGCGGACTCGATGAAATCGGTCTGCGGACGATCGGCCAAATAATCAATCAATTCCTGCACCGGACGCAGTGGAAGGCACGACCCTGAGGCGAGGTAGACATGCCGCACGTCCGGAAAGTCATTCAACATAACCTCTGCCGCGCCTTGCGTCGCCGCCACAAGGCCCCATGTCCCCCACTCGCAGCGATGGCGCTTGGAAAACCGCACATCCGGCAAATCCGACAGTGATGCTTTGAAGGCTTCATAGGCAGGTTTCGAAACGCCTTTGTCGGCATGGATCACCAGCGGGCATCCGGCCGCCGCCCAATGGCGCGCAACCTGTTCGGCCCGATCAAAGGCCGTATGCACCAGCATGATGATCCCGACACTCACCCGTATCTGCCCTTTCCTCAGGCCCAGTTGCCCTTGGACATCAGCCCAAGAATTTCCAACTGGCGCCAGTTTATATATTTTTCCGACCATTTGCACCAAAGGTCGGGATTATCGCGCAGGCTATCGGCATAGGCCTTGTATTCCAAGCTTGCCGAATAGTGTTGTCCGCGCTGTAATTCTTCTTCGGCCTTGGCAGTGAAGGTATCCAGGAACTTGGCGTGAAGCAGGATCCCGCTGGCTTTTTCACCGCCCCATTCGTCATAAGTCAGGTTCAGGCCCCGCGGCAAAAGCATGTGGGTCGAACTGACATAGGCATTGCGCTTGTCCCATTTGACCAAGGGCGTCTTGTTCAACGCGGGGGCCTTTTTGGGGTTGTCGCGAAAGAACACCCGCGCCCTCGGCCCGCCTTGAATCCACAGGTTCCCGAAGGCCTTGTTTTTCTCGATCACATAGTTGCCCGGATCGAACCACGATGCGATCTCAAGCGGGTCTTGCCCAAGCCGATAGGGGACCGCATCAATCCGGCCTTTTGGATACATATCCAAAAGCATTGCGCCGAAAGACCGCACCTGCGAGGTGTCCAGCCAATCGGTCAGCGCCCGGATGGGGCGGGTGTCACAGAAGGGATAGATGAAAAACTCGTCGGGGTCGACGACCAGCGTCCAGTGGCCATGGCCATACTTTCCCTGCAACCAGTTGAGCCAATCAACCCCGAACCGGGACTTCTTGTAGCTTGCCTTGGTGGTCCAGAGTGAAACATCCTCCTGAGCAGCCAGATACTCACGCCCGCCATCTTGGCTATCGTTGTCGACCATGATGAAATGCGACACGCCAAGGTCGCGATAATATTTCATGAAATATGGCAGGCGCACGTATTCGTCGCGAAAGGTGCAAAACAACAGCACGTCACCGGGGCGTATGCGCGCCGTGCGGTCCTTGACCGGCAGCAACGAGAAATGCTTGCGCCATGCCCGCAACTTGGCGCGCTTGCGCTTGAGCCGCATGCGATATGATTGCAACGGCCGCACCGGTTAATCCCTTTTTCGTTTCTCGTTTGGCATGCTCGACTTTACCCCCTTGGACCTTAACACAATCTTGTATTCACCAGAAACAAACCGGCCTTAAGGTTGCCATTGTTTATCGTTTTGAAACCCTCGGTCGTCAAATCCAATTTCCCTTTGACATCAAACCCATGGCTTCAAGTTGTCGCCAGCTTATAAACTTAGTGGACGCGCCGCACCATAAATCGGGGTCGTCGATCAGGCGGTCATAGTACGCCTCGTAAAGGTCGCTATTGGCGAAATGCTCACGTCGGGATTTTTCCTCGGCTGATTTGTCGACGATCACATTCAGAAACTTACTGTGTAGCAGAATGCCTGACGCAATCTCGCCCCCGTCATCGGCATAGACATGGTTCAAGCGTCGCGGCAGCAACGAATGCGTGGAGCTGACATAGGCGAACCGCCGGTTCCATTTGACCAAGGGGATTTTCCCCATGGTCGGGGCGCGGCGCGGCTGATCCGCGAAAAAGCACCGGGCTCGCACGCCGCCTTGAATCCACAGGTTTTGCAAATCCGGTTTTCGCTGGATTATGTAGTTGCCGCCATCGAACCAACACAGATCGTGAAAGGGGTCATCTCCGGCTTGATAGGGATGGGCGCTTAATCGACCTTTGGGGTACATATCCAGCATCAGCGCGCCAAACGAAGTCCGCTCGTCCTGCTCCAGCCACTCGGTCAGGGCGGGCAGGGGGCGCGTATCATGATGCGGGTAGATGAAGATTTCATCGGCATCCAAGGTCAGACACCAGTGCCCGTGGGCATATCGCGCCTGCAACGCGGTCAGCCAATCCATGCCAAAGCGTGACAGTTTGTAACTATGGCGCGTGGTCCAAAGCGAGACGTCGGGCTGCTCTGCCAGGTATTCGCGGGTGCCGTCATCGCTGGCGTTATCCACGAACAGAAAATGCGCCACACCCAATCGCCTGTGGTGATCCAGGAAATGTGGCAGGCGCACGATCTCGTTACGAACGGTCACGGCCCCAAGAATATCGCCCTTGGTGATCTGGTCCGTTCTATTGACCACAGCACGCAACTGCGGACGTTTGCGCAAGGCCCTGAACAACAGGCGACGGCGTTTCCACCGCAGCCTGTAAGCCATTATCGCATCGTTCAGCTGGTTCATGGGTGCCCGTGTTCAGCCATCTGCCGTGTCACGGTTCCATCCCTAACGCACGCCGCGCGATGCACCAAGCGACCGGTCGCGCCTATTGCGCAGCTTTCCGGGCATGCACCACGTCATTGAGGTAGGACCAAAGATCGTCCCGAAGGTCGTCGCGTCCCAAGGCAAAAGAAACCGTGGCCTGAAGGAAGCCCGCTTTTGAGCCACAATCGAAGCGCTGCCCTTCAAAGCGATAGCCATAAACTTCCTCGCCGCTCTCGCGGGCTTCGTCGATGGCGTCGGTCAATTGGATTTCACCGCCTGCGCCGGTCTTTTTCTTGTTGAGGTTCCGCAGGATTTGCGGCGTCAGGATATAGCGGCCGATCACCGCAAGGTTCGAGGGCGCCGCGCCGGCTTGGGGTTTTTCCACCATGCCCTTGGTCGACACGATGCGCCCCATGTCTTCCTTGATATCAAGAATGCCATAGGACGATGCCTTGTCCTCGGGCACCTCCATGGCGGCCACCATGTTGCTTTGGGTATCTTCGAAAGCCTCGACCATCTGCGCAAGGCAGGATTTCTCGGCCGCGATAACATCGTCCGGCAGGATGACGGCGAAGGGTTCATTCGCGATCAAGCGCCGCGCGCACCACACCGCATGCCCAAGCCCAAGCGGCTTGTGTTGCCGCATATAGGCGACCTCACCACTGTCCATGTTGGTGTTCTTCAGGATTTCAAGAAGGTCATCCTTACCTTTCTTGCGAAGCTCTTGTTCAAGCTGAGGAGCGTTGTCGAAGTAATCCTCAAGCGCGCCCTTGCCGCGCGAGGTGACGAAGATGAATTCCTTGATGCCTGCCTCACGCGCTTCGTCAATGGCGTATTGCACCAAGGGGCGGTCGACCAGCGTCATGATTTCCTTGGGCACCGATTTGGTCGCCGGCAAGAACCGGGTACCCAACCCTGCGACGGGAAAGATCGCTTTCGTGACCTTGTTTCTCATTTACCTGCTCCTCACAACATCACAATTACCAGTGAACTTTTTTGTCCACTCTTACCGATTAGCCGGAAAAGGTGAAGAAAATTGGGCCAACCCGGCCACTTTTTTAAGAATACTTGCCCTTTCGCAACGAAATTTGACGGCTCTCAGGGCATTCCCATCTCTGCCATCATTGCTTCCAGACGTGGCACGTCCTCAGGGTTGTTCAATTCCCAGAACTGTCGCCCGCGCGATTGCACTTCGACGCAGAGGATGCGCCGTCCGCGTTCGAGAAACCGCAACTGTTCCAAGCCTTCCAGTGTTTCCAGCGGTCCGGCATCCCACGATGGATAGGTGGCCAGTGCCTCGGGGCGATAGGCATAGACACCCACATGGTGAAAAACGGGTGTGTCGTCGGAATCCTCATACCGCGATCCAGTATAGGGGATCACCTCTTTCGAGAAATACAGTGCATGGCCCCCGGTTCCGAATACGGCTGTCGTTCCGCCAACGCGTCCATTGGCGCGATCATCCAAAAACCCGTTCAGAGCCCGCCCATCACAACGCAAAACAGGCGTGGCGACTTCCGCGTGCGTATCGGCACGCAGGCCCTTGACCAGATCTTCGATAAACCAATGCGGCGTCAACGGTGCATCGCCCTGAAGGTTCACCACGATCTCGTAGCCCCCGCCCAGCGCCTCATGCGCCTCCGCGCAGCGTTCCGTGCCATTCGCGCAGGTCTCCGAGGTCATCACGACATCGGCTCCAAAGGCCTCGCATGCCATTTTGATGCGGTCATCATCCGTGGCGATAACCACCCGATCCACACCCTCGACACCCTGCGCGGCCTCCCATGAACGACGGATCAGGCTTTTCGACTGACCGGTTGCGCCCCGCAGTTCCGCCAATGGTTTGCCTGGATACCGCGACGACGCGAAGCGGGCGGGGATGACAACCAGAACCGACATCACGCGGGCTTCAACTCGACCGAGGGCGAATAGGCGATGAAGAACGGGTTTGCATAGCCTTCCTTGCCATAGGTCAGCGGCGCGTGATCGTCGAAACGCACAACCTGCCCGCCCGCACCATGCAACACCGCATGGCCAGCAGCGGTATCCCATTCCATGGTGCGGCCCACGCGCGGGTACACATCCGCTTCGCCGGTCGCGATCAAACAGAACTTGAGCGATGACCCGGCGCTTTTCATGTCCTTCACGGCATATTTATTGATGTAGTCCTCGGTGGCCTGATCGCGGTGCGATTTGCTTGCCACCACCATCAGAGCGTTGTTGTCAGCCTGCGATACCTTGATCGGTGTGACCTCGCCCATGGTTTCGGCGACGAAGGGTGCCACCTCTTCTGCCGCGCGACCATCTGCCAGGGTCATGAACATCCTCTCGCGTGCTGGGGCATAGACCACGCCACGCGTCGGCACGCCGTTTTCGACGTATGCGATGTTGACGGTGAAATCGCCACGCCGGTTGATGAACTCCTTGGTGCCATCCAGTGGATCGACAATCAAAAAGGTCTCGCCGGTCATGCTGTGCGAATTGGCCTGCTCCTCGGTGATCAGCAGGACATCGGGAAACGCCTCGCGCAGACCTGCCGAGATCAAGGCATCGGCCGCTTCATCGGCTTCGGTTACCGGACTGTCGTCGGATTTCACTTTCACGTCGAAATCATCGGCATTGTAGATTTCCATGATCCTGTCGCCTGCCTCTAGCGCCAGACGGCGCATCACGGCCACCAGTTTCTCGTAGTCCAATGTCACTCTCCGAATTGGGTGCGCCTGTTGATGCGGGCACGTATTGCGAGATTATTCGCCGCCCCTTATGATACTTGGGTAACGGGACAGCAAGAAATCCGTGCAACAAATCCCACAGGCATTCGGGCAGAAACGGAAATGTTCCAGAACGTAAGGCCGAGATCAAAGCTCCACTCCGGCGTCGCGCTGATCGAATTGATCTATCACGCGACCGTGCGCAGCGTGCGAAAATCGCACGGCAACGCGCTTTGGGCCATTGGCAGCAACATGTTGCAGGCGATTATTTTCGTGCTGGCCTTCTACGTGATGTTCTCGGTGCTCGGCCTCAGGGGCGCGC
>DATFKJ010000281.1:0-4304 GCA_035268705.1 Roseovarius sp.
GAGCGGTGGCCGATGTGGACCCCGTCGAAGTTGCCGATGGCGACGCTGGCGCCGCGGTCGGCCTCGTTCACATATGCGTAGTCGCGGATAATCTGCATGGGCAGTTGCGTAGCCCCAACGCGGGGCTTGTGCAAGCGGGAGGGTCTGGCTTTTGGCGTGAAGCCTCTGCTATGGGAGCGGCATGGAACCTGTGAGCACACCCGAGCAGATTGAGGCGCTGTTTACACGCGCCGATGGCAGTTATTTATTTGCGCGTTGGGGGCGGCCCATCGCGCCGATCGTCTTTGGTGTGGATGATGCGACGCTTTCCACGGTCAAGGGCGCGGTGGAGGCGGTGACGGTGTTGGCCGGGCACCAGATGGCCGAGACCGACCCGGAACTTGGTGTGAACCTGATGTTCTTTTTCTTCCACGACTGGGAGGAATTGCGCGAGGTTCCCGACCTTGACCGGTTGGTGCCGGATCTGGCGCCCTTGGTCGACAAGTTGATCGCGGCGGATGCCAACCAGTACCGTATTTTCCGGTTCGACGAGGCGGGGGCGATCAAGGCGGCCTTTGTGTTTTTGCGGATGGATGAGAACCTGAGCAAGGTGCCCGCCGAAACCTTGGCGCTGAGCCAGATGGTGCAGACGATTGTGCTATGGTCCGACATGGCGTTTCAGGATCGTTCGCCGCTGGCCAGCGTGCCGGAAAAGGACACGGTGATTCTTCGCCCTGACATCGCCGAGGTGATCCGGGCGGCTTATGACCCGGTGATGCCTGCCGTAGCCGAGGATTCCAGCCATGCCCTGCGATTGGCGGCGCGGCTGAGGCCGCAGTGAAACCGCTAAGGATTTCAAGGCGATGGCAGGGCCTCAACAGGATGACCAATTTTGGGTTAGCCACAAAATCTGCCTTCAACCTTGACCGAAACCGCTAGATGGGCCTTATTTCCCCGCAAACTTGGGGGGTATGATGCGGAAAACACTTTTTTCGGTGGCAGTGGGTATTTGTGCGGTTTTCGGCGCGGCGGCGCAGGCGCAAACCTGTGGTGGGACTTACACGGTCAAGCGGGGCGAGAGCCTGTCGATCATTGCGGATGCGCAGTACAAGAATGCCGGTATGTGGACGGTGATCCACTCGGGCAACCTTGACCAGATCGGGGAAAACCCGAACAACATCCGGGTGGGCATGAAGCTGCGGCTGCGTTGTGTCGATGGTTTGCCGACGGGATTGGCGGGCGGCGCGCAGGTGGCCGCCGCCAGCACTCAGGCGGCGCAGCCTTTGGAGGTGGCACCCGGCGATGCCTCGACCCGGCGGAAAATCAATGTGCTGACGGGCAGCGATTTCTGGCCCTTTACCGATCAGGAAATGCCGAATGGCGGTATTCTGGCCGATGTGGTGCAGGCGGCTATGGAGGCAGCCGCGCCAGAACAGGGCTTTGCCATTCATTGGGTGAACGACTGGGCCTCGCATCACGAACCGCTTTTGTCGAACGCGCTGCTGGACATGGGGTTTCCTTGGTACAAGCCCGATTGTGAGGCCGACCCGGAGACCTATCGCTGCGCCAACTTGACTTTCTCGGACTCGATGTTCGAGGTTTTGATGCTGCTTTTTGTCGACAAGAGCCGCCCCGTGGCCTTCAACAGCGATGCGGATATGCAGGGCAAGACCCTGTGCCGGCCTTCGGGCTATTCGACCTATATTTTCGATCAGCACGGGCGCAATTGGCTGCGCGACGGGGTGATCAAGTTGAACACCGCATCTTCACCGACGGAGTGTTTCCGGCTGCTGACCGATGGGGCGGTTGACGGTGTGGTTCTCAATGAATTCCTTGGTCGCGGCAAGATCAAGGAGTTGGGCCTTGGAGACCGGGTGATCGTGGCGCAGGGGCAGCCGATTTCGGTGGATGGCAACCACATGGTCGCCCACAAATCACACCCCGATGGCGAGGCCTTCCTGAGCGTGTTCGAGGACGGTCTGGCCAAGATCAAGGAAAACGGCACCTATCAGCGGATCATCGACGATCACATGACCCGCGTCTGGGCGGAGTTCTAAGCCATGCGGGGGCTTGGGGTTATCCGTGCCGCCTTGGTCTGGCTTGCGTTCGCGGGTGTGCCGGGGGTGGCGCAGGCGCTTTGCGACGTGACCTACAAGGTGCAGCCGGGCGATACGCTGTTTTCCATCGCCGAGGCGCATTATGGCACCTCGCAGCAGTGGACGCTTGTCTATTACGCCAATCAGGCGGTCTTGCAGGGGCAAAACGCGGTTCCGGGGACGGATGTCTATATCCCGTGCCCTGCCACCGAGACCGAGCCGGATGCGACGCCGCTACGGAAGGCCGAGGCGGAACTGACCCTTCTGACCGGGGGCAATTACCTGCCCTTCACCGACCGGAGCTGGCCCGGTGAAGGGATGGTGACGGAACTGGTCAACGCCGCGCTGGAGTTGAGCCCATCGCCGGTGCCCTATGCGATGACTTGGGAGGATGATTGGTTACAGCATTTGTTCCCGCTGTTGGATCAGAAAACCTATGACATGGGGTTTCCTTGGCTGAAGCCCGATTGCGCGGCCACGCCCGACAACGAACGGTGCAAGAACTTCCATTTCTCGGAGCCGTTGATGGATTTGCCCATCATGCTGTTCAAGCGCGAGGGCAGCGATTTTGCCTATGAAAGCGATGCCGATGTGATCGGCAAACGCCTGTGTCGTCCGGCGGGGTATTTTACCCATGATCTGGACCGCGCCGACCGGCGATGGTTAGCCGAGGGCAAGATCACCCTTGTGCAGCCCGACAGCCCGGAGGCCTGTTTCGAGCAGTTGATGGCCGACAAGGTGGATGCGGTGACGGTCAATGTCTTTCTTGGCGCATCGAAGATCGTGGCCATGGGGTTGCGCGGGCGGGTTGTGCCGCTGGATCAACCGTTGTCGCGGGAGCACCTGCATGTGATCATCTCGAAGACGCATTGGCGGGGGACGACGCATTTGTACCGGATCAACGCCGGGTTGGCGGCGCTGCGCGACAGTGGCCGGTATAACGAGATCGTCTCGCGCCACCTTGAGATTTTCTGGGGGCAGTTGAAGTGATGCGGGCCTTTGTGGCCATTCCTTTGCCAGACGATGTTTTGGATGCCGTGGAGCGGTTGCAGCGCGATATATCGGTCGGGCGGGTTGTGCCGCGCGAGAACCTGCATGTGACATTGGCCTTTCTGGGCGATCTGGAGCCGGGGGTGGCCGAGGAATTGCACAACGCATTATGCGAGATCGTGGCCGAGCCTGTGGAATTGTGCCTGCGTGGTGTGGATGTTTTTGGCAGCGACGCGCCGTATCTGGTTCATGCGGGGGTGGAGCCGAATGCCGGTTTGACGGCCCTGCGGGGGAAGGTTCATGCGGTGGCGCGCGAGGTGGGTTTGGAGTTGTCGCGCAAGCGGTTTCGACCGCATGTGACCTTGGCGCGCTTTGCCAAGCGCATGCCGCAGCACGAGTTGGACCGGTTGGGGTCCTTTCTTGAGGCGCATGGGGCCTTTCGACTGGATGCGTTCGAGGTTTCGGCCTTCGGGCTTTATCGGTCGCATCTGTCGAACGACGGTCCGCGCTATGAGGAATTGGCAAGATATGAATTGGGGTAGCTTGCAGGCCTTCGGCTTGCGCCATAGGGTGCGCGGATGACCCATCGTTTTGCGATCCGCGTTTATTATGAAGATACCGACATGGGCGGTATCGTCTATTACGCCAATTACCTGAAGTATATCGAGCGCGCGCGCAGTGCATGGGTGCGCGAGATGGGCATCGACCAGAACGAGATGCGCGAAAAGGACGGCGTGGTTTTCGCCGTTCGGCGGGTCGAGGCGGATTATCTGGGGTCGGCCAAGTTCGACGATGAGTTGGAGGTGCGCACCACGACGCAGGCGGTGACCGGGGCGCGGCTTGTTATGGAGCAACAGGTCGTGCGCGGCGAGGAGGTCTTGTTCTCGGCACAAGTCACGATTGTCTGCATCGGCGTGGGCGGTAGCCCCGCACGTTTACCGGCGAATATCCGCCTGATCCTGCATTGATCACGCCGATTTGTGCCGCGTGATGCGGTTCATGTTGGCTTTCCCCTTTAAATTCGGCTAGTTTCGTCGCCAAATAGAGCCGGACAATACGGCCACAGGCGGAAAAGAGCAGGCAGATGGAAGCAGAAACCCTCGCAATGGCGCAGGAGATTGATTTCTCCATGTGGGCGCTGTTTGCACGCGCAACCCTTATCGTGAAACTCGTGATGCTGATGCTGATCGTCGCTTCGTTTTGGGCGTGGGCGATCATCATTCAGAAAATCATCGTGTA
>DATFKJ010000282.1:0-2608 GCA_035268705.1 Roseovarius sp.
TTCGCGGACCTGCTTGGTGGACACCGATCCGGCGGTCGCACGGCCCGGGGTGTTCGACCCCGACTTCAGCTTGGCGGCCTTCTTCAGGTAGTAAGACGCAGGCGGCGTCTTGATGTCCATTTCAAAGGACTTGTCCTGATAATAGGTGATCACGGTGGGGCAAGGCGCGCCCTGCTCCATTTCCTGCGTCTTGGCGTTGAACGCCTTGCAGAATTCCATGATGTTGATGCCACGCTGACCAAGCGCCGGGCCCACGGGCGGGGACGGGTTCGCTTGACCTGCGGGCACTTGCAGCTTCATCGTGCCTGCGAGTTTCTTGGCCATTGGCCTTCTCCTTTTCCAACCTCCTCGGGACGCGTCCCTCGGAGCTTATGTTGTGTGGTCCGGTCCGGGCATCGCGATGCCCTCGCCTCCCACGGGTTACACGTCAGGCCTGTTTGGTGACCTGCGTGAATTCCAGTTCGACCGGGGTTTCCCGGCCAAAGATCGACACCGTCACCTTGAGGCGCTGGTTGTCGTCGTCCACTTCCTCGACCATGCCGTCGAAATCTTCGAACGGGCCGTCGTTGACCTTGACCTTCTCACCCACCTCGAAGCTGATCATCAGCTTGGGTGCGTCTTCGCCTTCCTGCACGCGGTTGAGGATGGTATTCACCTCGGCGTCGCGCATCGGCATCGGGCGGCCTTGTGGGCCAAGGAACCCGGTAACGCGGTTGATCGAGTTGATCAGATGATAGCCCTTGTCCGACATCTCCATATGCACAAGCACGTAGCCCGGCATGAATCGGCGCTCTGCGGTGACTTTCTTACCGCGGCGCACCTCGATCACCTCTTCGGTGGGGACCAGAACCTCGTCGATCTCGTCTTCGAGTTCCTGCTCGGCAACGGATTGCTTGATCTGCTCGGCGATTTTCTTCTCGAAGTTCGAGAGAACACTGACCGAGTACCACCGTTTTGCCATCTTCGACCCATGCCTTTTGTAACTGTCGGCCTTGCGGCCGGAATTCTTTTGTATTGTCAGGGATTTACCCCGGATTCCCCAAAACAAAAAATCGGCGCGTAACTCGAATCGCCACGCGCCCTGCTTGGAAGTCTGGCGTCATCTACCGCTGTTTTCGCCTGATTTCAAGGGGCTATAGCGATTTTTCGCCGGAGGCGCAGATCTCTTAGCCAAAGAGGTTCAGCACACTTGTCAAACCGCTGCGAATAGCAAGGTCGACCAAGGCGAAGAATACCGCCGTCAGCGCCGCCATGATGAACACCATCACGGTGGTCAACAGAACCTCGCGGCGCGTGGGCCAAACCACCTTGGCCACTTCCGAGCGGACCTGCTGAATGAACTGAAGCGGATTCGTGCGTGCCATGTGCGCTGTCTTCTTTTCTACCTGACGTGAAGGGCCACATACGCGCAGCGCGCCATGAATTCAAGGCCAGAAGCGAAGGCCGCGCCCTTGTTGTCGCTCAGCCGCGAAAAACCTCGGCCTGAAGGCGCGTCTCGAAGGGGCCGTCATCTTCTTCGTCGACCTCCTCCTGGTCCGCCGGCGCGAACCAGCGTTGATCCAGATTGCCGGGCAACTTTTTGAGAATGGCGATCACCCCCAGAACGACAGCATCGCTTGTATCGCGCAGCGCTGTCGCCAGAGCCGGGTTGCGCCGCAGGAAAAATTCCCATGCATCATTCAAGAATTCGAACACCCGGCCCGGCCCAAAGATGAGGCTGAACAAGACGATACCCCAAAACGCCCCCATGAGCAGACTTGGGATCACCAACGGCTTGAACACCATGAGCAGACCCATAGCCGCGAGGATCACATGCCACGATTTGACACGCGATGTACGAGCCGGCTTCTGGTCCCTGCTCTTGGCCCCGAAAAGCCTTGCGAACAGCCCGGGGCGGGGCGGGCGCACGTCATCAGTATCGACATCGAAGTGGCTTTCGGGGGTCTCGTTGAGAGCCTCCCCCCAAGCTTTGCGCCGCTTGGCCCGCGCAGATGCGGCAGCGGGGTCGGCATGGTGCGTGTCGTCAGTACTGTCTGGCGTGATTTCGGGCAGTTGGCGCCGATTGTATTCGCGCCGCTGATCGACCAGCATGTTCCGGATCAGGTCTTCGGATTCGGCGTTGATTTCGTGCTGTACGAGGGCATTTTGGCCGCTGGGTCGCGGTAGGACCTCACGCGCGCCGTCCGGTTCGCCAGAATACCTTGGTTTTGCAATCTTTCTCATACGTGCCTTCTTGTCCGCGTTCACTCGTACCAACCAAGGGCCACTGTTTTGGCGGCACCTTTCTACAGTCCATGACACTACGCATGGAAATGGGCCAAAACATGACCCAAGAAAGCAATTTTGCGGACAAGGTTAATGGCAGGGGCAGCAGGGTTCGAACCCGCGACCTACGGTTTTGGAGACCGTCGCTCTACCAGCTGAGCTATACCCCTAGGGCCACGGGTGGGATTAAGACACCTTGCAGCGGGAATCAAGCGCCCATTGATGGTTTTTTGGCACCGGCGAAACCGGTGGCCCGACTCATGCCGCTGACCGGGCGGTAAAGCCCGGGCTTTGCACGACGCCCTTGTCGTGCAGTTGTGCGATCTCGGTCTCGGTCAGGCGC
>DATFKJ010000283.1:0-7206 GCA_035268705.1 Roseovarius sp.
GACGCGGGGCATTTGTATTTGGCCTGCCCGCCCCTATACCGCCTCACCCAAGGGGCCAAACGCGTCTATTGCATCGACGAGGCCGAGCGTGACGCATGGTTCGAAAAGGGCCTTGGCGGCAAAGGCAAGATCGACGTGAGCCGCTTCAAGGGTCTGGGCGAGATGGACGCGAAGGATTTGAAAGAAACCACCATGGACCCGAAAACCCGGAAATTGATCCGCGTGACCATCGACGAGGACGAACCGGGCGAAACCGGCGATCTGGTCGAGCGCCTGATGGGCAAAAAACCCGAGTTGCGGTTCCAGTATATCTCGGAAAATGCGCGGTTTGTGGAGGAGTTGGATGTTTGAGTGCAAACGGATCGGTGATTGATCTATGCCAAGCAAAGCCAGAATAAATGCTAGAAACCGAATGGTTCCTGAGGTTGGGCGAATTATTGAAGCGCATAAAGAACTTAGAAAAGGCAGAAAAGGGCCTGATGATCAAAAGTCACTACTTAGGTCTTCAATACTTCTTTTGTGCGGAGCTTGGGAGCTCTATTGCGAAGCAGTTACGATGGAGGCATCAAAGAAGCTCGCGCGATATTTGGACAGTCCGCAGAAACTTCCAGTCTCCGTCCAAAAACAGCTAGTTCAGTCAGTCCACCATGAGAATGTTCACAAATCTGCTCCTTTGAAACTAGCTGGAGAAGGCTGGCGAAAAGAGTATCTAAAGATCGTCAAATTTAAGTGCCAAGGCTTGCATACTCCCAAATCTGAGAAACTTAATAAACTGTTTCTGGATTGTTTGGGATTGAAGAACCTTTCTAGCCATTGGCCCGGAGAAGACGGGGAAATTGATAGGTTTGTAAGCCTCAGGGGTGAAATTGCACACAGAGGCTCTGAAGCGACCTCTGTTTCAAGAGATGAAGCTACCCATTATCGCGCTCTTATTTCTAAAGCTATTTCGAATACAGACGACGCAGTTTATGATTTTCTAAAACAGTCTGACGTTATCGGTCGAGCCCCTTGGCAAAAGACAGGCAAATAACGCTTTAATCTGGAGTATGCTTCCGCGCGGAATCAAGGGCCGCAGGCCCGCCGCGCGATCGCCAGACCGCCCCCTGGGCTGGCGATTGGTCAACGTCGGCGCACCCGTCAAAGTTTTCCGGACACCGCCACCATAAAGCACGACGAAAGCACGCCGGTCGCCACCCCGCGGTCTGGCAATCCCGCGGCTTTCTCGCCCTAGTCCGCGCCCGCACCCCACACCGTAGGGTGCGCATTTACTGCGCACCGCCCCCGGTTTCGTACAAAACGCCCGTACAAAACGTACGAACTCCACCGCGCGCTTTGTTAACCCACCGGGGTGCGGAAAAAAATACCGACGCAATACCGACGTCATACCGACGCAATGCAGACAGCACTTTTAGCCGTTAACCCAAGGGCTTAGCCCCGATTCGCGGCCCCACCCGCGCTTTACCACTGTGCGCCCCGGTTATCCCTTGCTAACCTTTGCCCATGCGTTGGCTTTGGTTGCTCCTCCCCCTAGTCCTCATGTCCTGTGGCCGCCCCCTGACGGACACGGAAAAAACCTTTGCAAACCAGATGTTTGGCGAAAGTTTCGACCCCCAAAGGGTGCGCGTGGTCGATGGCGCATTGATCGGCAAGGCCACCTATCCGCGCCGCAAACGCCCCCGCCTCGCCTGCCGCGAGCGTATCTTCCCAGAGCCCACGACCCCCACCGTCACCGTCAGCCCCGCCGCCCTCGTGGTGCACAACAGGGTTTTCTACTCAAGGGATTGGTATCAAAGGAATTTTTTACCCCGCTACCCACGCGTGATGAGCCTCGTCCATGCCATGGTTTTCGCCCATGAGCTGACCCACGTCTGGCAATGGCAGAACCGTCAGGTCACCGGCTATACCCCCCTGCGCGCCGCCCGCGAACACGGCGTCACCGATGACCCCTACCTCTTTGATTTATCAACGAAAAACAGCTTCCTCGACTACGCCTACGAACAACAGGCCAGCATCGTCGAGGAATACGTCTGCTGCGCCACGCTCGACCCCGAGGCCCCCCGCACCAAGCGCATGCAAGAGATGCTTTCCGACACCTTCCCCTTGGGCGATCTGCCCATCCCCGACGCCACGATCCTGCCGTGGAAAGGCGCCGAGGTTAAGGGGATTTGCCGTATCTAGAGCGTATCCAGTTTACGTTGAATCAAAGTTCATCGCCAATGTCCCGAGAAGGCCGTAGGCCTGGCAGGGTATTGGTGATGCAATAATAACTGGAAACGCTTTAAGCGGTTGTTATTCCTGAATACTTTCGAGGTACACCAAAAGCGCCGCCAAGGGCCGCGGCGTCGGCGTGAACACACCATCCCCCACATCCAAAGGCACGGTATCGCCCTCCAAAAGCAGGCCGAACTCCGGCATTTCCTGCCCCGGAAGGCCGGTGCGGTCATAGCCGTCGATGACGCTCAGCACCTTGGCCCGCGGGAACCCTTCTGCCGTGCTCAACTGTGTCAGGTCCGAAGGCTTGGGCCTCAGGCTATCGGCCCAAGGCCCATCGCCCATGCCGCTCACCCCATGGCACTGCGAACAGTTTTCCATGTAAAGTGCCCGGCCCTCGTATGGCTCTGGCATGGAAACCTCGGTACAGGCCACGATCAGCCCCAGAACTGCCATTGAAATCAATGTGTTGCGCATCTTGCCCCTGCCTTTGCTGTTTCGACCATCATGCCAAAGCCGCAGGCACGGCGCAAGCGGGCTCAGACGAACTTGCCCGCCAAGGCCTCGTCGATCAGGGCGATGGTCTCATCCACACCGTAAAGCGCGATGAACCCGCCGAAACGCGGCCCTTGGCTGGCACCAAGAAGAACCTCGTAGATCGCCGTGAACCAATCGCGCAGCGGCTCGAACCCGTGCAGTTTGCCGATCGCAAAAACCACCGATTGCAGGAACTCTTCATCCACGAAATCCGGCTCGGGCAGCGGGTCATCCCGGCCCATCGCCTTGTTTTTATTGGCTATTGCCTCTAGCGCCGCCTCGGGGCTGGACAGGGCCTTCGCCAGATCCTGCAAGGCCGCCCGCTCACCATCCGTGGGCGCACGATACACCTTGGCGGGCTTCACGAAATCATTGAAATACCGCACGGCAAAACCCGCCGCCGCATCCATCCCGGGGTGCGTCTCAGCCGTGGCATCGGGCGCGTATTTGCGGATAAAGCCCCACATTTTGTGTTTGTCCTCGGCACTCGACGCACTGGCAAGGTTGAGCAGCATGGAAAACGGCACCACCATATCCGAGGCTGGCACCTCGCCGCCATGAATATGGAACACCGGGTTATTAAGCTGCTGCGTCTGATCCTGCCCCGGATAGGCGCGCAATTGCTGATGGTACTCGTCCACCGCCTTGGGAATCACATCGAAATAAAGCCGCTTGGCAGTCTTGGGCTTTTGATACATGAAGTACGACAGGCTTTCAGGCGCGGCATAGGTCAGCCACTCTTCCATGCTCAGCCCATTGCCCTTGGACTTGGAAATCTTCTGCCCGTCTTCATCATTGAACAGCTCATAGGACAGCGACTCAGGCGGGCGCTTCCCAAGCGCGCCACAAATGCGCGACGATTGCTTCACACTGTCGATCAAATCCTTGCCCGACATTTCATAATCCACGCCCAAAGCGGCCCAGCGAAGCGCCCAGTCGGGCTTCCACTGCATTTTGACATTGCCCCCGGTAACAGGAACCTCCACCCGCTCACCATCGGGTTCTTCATAGACGATGGTGCCTTTTTCCACGTTCCGCTCAAGCGTCGGCACCTGAAGCACATGGCCGCTTTTGGGACTGACCGGCAGGAAGGGGGAATAGGTTTGCTGCCGCTCCTCGCCCAGCGTGGGCAGCATGATCTCCATGATCTTGTCGAAGCGCTCCAGCGCCACCAAAAGCATCTCGTCAAAACGGCCAGATGTGTAGTATTCGGTGGCCGAGGCAAATTCGTATTCAAACCCGAAACTGTCCAGAAACGCCCGCAGGCGTGCGTTATTGTGCTGCGCGAACCCCTCGTGCGTGCCGAAGGGATCACGCACCTTGGTCAATGGCAGGTTCAGGTCTTCGGCCATCTGCTCTTGGTTGGGCACGTTGCCGGGAACCTTGCGCAAGCCATCCATGTCATCGGAAAAGCAAATCAACTTGGTGGGAATGTCGCTTAACACCTCAAAGGCACGGCGCACCATGGTGGTGCGGGCCACCTCGCCGAAGGTGCCGATATGCGGCAGGCCCGAGGGGCCATAGCCCGTCTGGAACAGCACATACCCCTTTTCGGGCGGCGTTTTTTGATAGCGTTTGAGCACACGGCGCGCTTCTTCAAAAGGCCAGGCTTTCGAATTCATCGCGGCATCGCGGATATCTGACATATGCTCATTCCCATCATTCCTGCGCGCAAAAGCGCGCGCAGCGCCGCTCGCTTCCTATTGCCGAGGGGCGGGACAGTCAATATTCTGCACCGCAACAGGAATTCAGGCCGTCAGCGGCGAAAGGACACCCAATGACCGAGCAGATCCCACACCCCCTCTCGCCCGAAGATTGCCTTGTCGCGGTGATGATAGCAGTCTCGGCCTCAGATCAGGACATCCGCACCGCCGAACTGGTCAAGATCGAGACGGCCGTGAACAACCTGCCGATTTTCGGCAAATACGATCTGGACCGGATGAACATTGCCGCGCAAACCGTGTTTGACCTCTTCTCGGTCGAAGATGGGCTGGATGCGCTGTTCGGCCTGATCCGCGACAACCTGCCCGAACAGCTTTATGAAACAGCCTATGCGCTGGCCTGCGACGTGGCCGCCGCGGATGGTGCCATTCAACAGGACGAACTGCGCCTGCTGGAAGAAATCCGCTATGAACTCAGCATCGACCGCCTGCACGCCGCAGCCATCGAACGGGGCGCACGCGCACGGCACATGACCCTTTGATGCGGGCGGCACTGACCCTTCTGCTGTTGCTTGCGTGGCCTGTTCAGGCCGCGCAGCTTGAGGCGCGGATCGACCTGTCGGATCAGGAAATGACCGTGGTGTTCGAGGGTGAGGCGATTCATCACTGGCCCGTCTCAAGCGCGCGGGCGGGCAAGTTCACCCCGACCGGACTGTTTCATGTCCAAGTCATGAAGCGGATGCATTACTCGACGCTCTACGACAACGCGCCGATGCCATTTTCCATCTTTTTCTCAGGCAACTTCGCAATCCATGGCACGACACAGGTGGATCGACTGGGCAACCCCGCCTCGGCGGGATGCATCAGGCTGCACCCCGAGAATGCCGAAGCGCTCTATAACCTCATCCGGCAGGTGGGTCGCACCCAGACCCTGATCGAAATCGTGGAATGAGCCGGGTTTTTCGGGGGTTTCACCCCCGGACCCCCAGGGTATTTTTACCAAGAAAAAGCCAGTTGATGTGCCTTCGATCAACCCTTGGGTGCATGGGTGAAATTCGCCGTTTCCTTCCCGCACGGTTTCGCGTTTAAATACCGGCGCAATTCTGCAAAGAGGTCCTACCATGCGCCCCGTCTTCGTGAACATCCGCTGCAAGCCCGGCACCTCCTATCGCGTGGCCGAGGGAATCGCCCTGCGTGAAATCCATTCCGAGCTTTATTCCACCTCCGGGCCCTTCGACCTTTTGCTCAAGCTTTACGTGCCCGAAGGCGAAGACGTGGGCAAATATATCAACGAGAACCTGCTCGATATCGCAGGGATCGAACGTACCGAGACGACGCTGACCTTCAAGGCGTTCTGACGTTCCATAGAACAGGGAGAGAGATAATGAAGGTGAAAACACTTCTGGCGGCAGGATGTGCCGCGATGCTGGCCACGGCGGGCATGGCCGACGACCACAAGGTCAAGGTCGGCATGATCACCACCCTGTCGGGCGGCGGCGCCGGCCTTGGCATCGACGTGCGCGATGGCTTTTTGCTGGCGGCCAAGATGGCCGGAAACGACGCGCTTGAGATCGTTGTCGAAGACGATCAACGCAAACCCGATATCGCCGTGCAACTGGCCGACAAGATGATCCAGTCAGAAAAGGTCGACGTTCTGACCGGCATCATCTGGTCGAACCTCGCCATGGCCGTGGTGCCCGCCGCCACCGCACAGGGCAAGTTTTATCTGTCGCCCAATGCCGGCCCCTCGGCACTGGCCGGGAAAGGCTGCCACCCCAACTATTTCAACGTGGCATGGCAAAACGACAACCTTCATGAGGCCGCGGGCGGCTATGCCAATTCCGCAGGTTTCAAGAACAGTTTCATCCTCGCGCCCAACTACCCGGCGGGTCAGGACGCCCTCACAGGCTACAAGCGCATCTACGAAGGGGAATTGGCGGGCGAGGTCTTCACCAAGCTTGGCCAGAAGGACTATGCCTCGGAAATCGCGCAAATCCGTGCCTCGGAGGCCGATAGCGTGTTCTTCTTCCTGCCCGGCGGCATGGGGATTTCCTTCCTCAAGCAATATGCCGACAGCGGCCTTGACCTGCCGGTCGTCGGCCCCGCCTTCAGCTTTGACCAAGGCATTCTTCAGGCCGTGGGCGACGCGGCCATGGGCGTGAAAAACACCAGCCAATGGAACAAGGACATCGACAACGCCGCAAACGCCGCCTTCGTCGAAGCCTTCCAAGCCGAATACAGCCGCCTGCCCTCGCTCTATGCCTCGCAAGGTTATGACACGGCGAACCTGCTGCTTTCGGCCATGGCAAAGGCCGATGTCTCGGACGCCGAGGCCTTCCGCGCCGCGCTGAAAGACGCCGATTTCGCAAGCACCCGTGGCGATTTCGCCTTTGCCGCCAACAATCACCCCATTCAGGACATCTATGTTCGCGAGGTGATCAAGGAAGGCGAGGTTTACACCAACAAGATCATCGGCACCGCGCTGGAGGAACACTCCAACGTCTATGTCGAAGACTGCAAGATGTAAGTCAGACAACAAGACTCGGGGCTTTGTTGAAAGGCCCCGGGTCACCCCCAGGACGCGACGCACCAGCCACCGATGACAGCCATTCTTTTCATCGAACAGGTCCTCAACGGGCTTCAGTTCGGGGTCATGCTTTTCCTCATGGCCGCCGGATTGACGCTTGTCTTCGGCGTCATGGGGTTGATCAACCTCGCGCATGGCTCGCTTTACATGGTGGGGGCCTTCGCCGCCGCTGCGGTGGCCGGGGCCACAGGCTCGTTCCTCTTGGCGCTG
>DATFKJ010000284.1:0-5689 GCA_035268705.1 Roseovarius sp.
CAAACTGTTTCGGCCACCGACATTGTCGCATTGCGCGATCCATCCGGGTGATTGGCAGAGGCAACTTGCCCCTTGTCTCGGCGCGGGGGCGCTGCCATAGCCTCCGACACTGATCGAACCGTTTTCCGTGCCGGACTGCAAAAACAGTGACAACGCCCGCCGAATCCACCTTCATCCAGACGCTGACGCAGGAGTTGGCCAGCTGCGATCACATACCGTCACGGGCGCGATGGATACGCCTGCACGGTGGCCGCACCAATCATGTCTGGCAGGTGACTGGCCCCAACGGCGGCGATCCTGTGGTCGTGAAGCTCTACGATGAAGATGCCGATAACCCGCTGTTTCCGAACCGGCCACAGGATGAAGCGAGCGTGCTTAGGGTTTTGGAAGGTCGGGGTTTGGCACCGCGTTTGCTCCACCATGTGGTCACGCGGCTTGGGCCCTGCCTTATCTACAGCCACCTTGAAGGTGCGGCTTGGCGGAGAGACCCCAAAACCGCAGCGGCACTCCTGAACCGCGTCCACCGGGTGACGCCGCCCCAAGGTCTACGCCTGCCCCCTGATGGCAGCATGGCACTGGAACAACAGATCACCGCGATCCTTGGCCGTCTTGGCAAGTCACTGGCCGACCTACCAGACCTTCCGTCCCAAAAGATCAAGCCTTCTGGCGCGGGTTGCCTGCTTCACGGCGATCCAGTACCGGGCAACATGATTGATTGCGGTGAACGCCTTATGCTGATCGACTGGCAATGCCCTGCTATTGGCGATCCATGCGAAGATATCGCGTTGTTCCTCTCTCCCGCGATGCAGATCGCCTATCGCGGCGAGGCTCTTTCCAAACCGGACGAATCCGCTTTCCTTTCGGCCTATGATGATTCCGCAACCTTGTGCCGCTACGCCAATCTTGCGCCGTGGTATCACGCGCGCACGCTGGCCTATTGCCTATGGCAAGTAGAACAGGGCGAATCCGCCGCGATACACCGTGCAGAAGCCGAACATCGCGCCCTTCTGATGGCGACACAGCGCATCAAGTTCTCTGACCAGAAGTAGAATGCTTAAAATTGTGGCATAAAAGCTTTACTCAACTTTTATTTGTATGCTTTCTTGAAAACGGGTTCCTTGGGACAAGGCGTCATGCAACAAGTTTCGTGGTCCTCTTGTAAGGATTCCCAGTATCTCACACCGGTATGGAGAGTATTATGAAAAAGATTTCGACCTTCGCCGCCGCTGCCGCCGTTGCTCTGGCTGCTGCTGCGCCTGCCGTCGCTGATGACGCCAAAGTAAACAGCGATCCGTTCGTGTCCTCGCAAGGGTCTCTGGCTCTGGGCGCGATGGGCGCCGCTGGTACCGTCGCCGCCGCGACCGTCGCGACAATCTTGGTGGTTGCAGCCGTTGAGGCGAGCGACGACACCTAAGTCGTTTTGCGATAAGAATTGGAAAAGGCGGTCCCGTGCGGGCCGCCTTTTCTCTCTGTTACTTGACCTCAGCGAAGTTGTTGAATGATCGCCAACCCATTCATCGGGCTGACCCACTGCTGCGCCTGAAGAATGCGCCCCGTGGCCGCATCAACCTGATAACTGTTGGTGAAACGCGTGGCTTGCGCTTGGCAGGCCTCCTGCACCTTCACAGCGGGCCGATCCAGTTCCCCCGCCTGATAGCGTACCGTGCCACCCGGCGTGATCTGGCAGGTGGTTTCAAGAACGATCGTCCGGTTTTCTCCATCCAGATAGCGCTGCATGCGCTGAACAGTTCCAGCCTTGCGCCCTCGCACCAAAGCCAGCGATGCATCTACTTCGGATGACATCAGGTCTTCGCCAAACCCCCGCGTCGCCGTCAGCATCCCGTGTTTCAACGTCAGGCTGCGCCGATCCGAGGTGCCATGCGTGACATAGGCACCATTGGTCTCGATTCGGGGCATGATGGTGATCGCCTGCCGCTTGGGCAGGACGACAAATGCCAGAGGCTCATCGGTGGCTTGCAAGGATTGCTGCATAGCCGCGGCCACTTGCGCTGCGTTGGGCGACTGCGCCTCCTGTTTCGGCGTCAATGCACCCTTGAGTACCGTCAGACCGGCGGTGTCGTTATTTCCGTCACCCCCGCTGCACCCGGCCAAAAGCGCTAGCGCCCCGGCGGCAAGCCCTGAAAGAATCCGCATCTTCATCTCCAGAAATTCCCCCAAGTTTTGACCATTTCAGGCTCATGTGTGCTGCGAACCGCCTCGTAAAGCCGGTCATTCACCCGCAGGCGCGCGCCCCCATCTCGCGAAAGCGAACGGATGACGGTGTTGGATTTCGTACGCGTCGGCCTGCCGGTTCCCCAGGAAAGGGGAATCGTGATCCGAATGCCCTTGTCGAAAGACCCTTCGCCGAAAGTGGCCGAGGACACATCGGTTTTCGTCGCGTAGGCCCCGACGCGCCAACCATTCGCGAACTCCCGGTCCAAGGCAACGGTGGCCCCCCAATCGCCAGCAAGATACCGGCCCGCATCCACACGCCCGTGAAAGCCGTTGCCAAAATCGTAATAGGCCGAGACATGCCCGTTAAACTCGGGGATGGTGCCAGTACCGGTGTGGCGTGTTCGGGTGTCGAACAACTGGTCGAAATCGCGCGGCATCACGTAATTGACCTCCGCGCCCAAGGCCAACCGGCGATCCACCGGCTTCCACAAAACCTCGGCCGAGGCCCCGGCATACATTTTTTCAAGGTAGCCAACCGTCAATCGGCTATAGATATCCTTCGCCGGACGGCCAAAATGCGCCAGCGTCAGGTAATCCAGCGTCGGATCATCGGTCAGCGAATACCGCGCCACATTTGACCTTACCCGAGGAAGGTTCGATGGCCCAATGTCCACCTTGTCCAGATCGCCAAATAGCTTGTACGAGACCGAACCCGAGGCGCGGAAGCCTCCGGCGATGTGATAATCGCCCTTGACCCGAATACCGCCATTGGCGCGCACCGGATTGTCCGGATCGAAAACCGAGAAGTTCAAGAACGGCCCAATGGTCCAGTCAAAGCGCGGGAAAGCATCATCGACAATCGCGGGCCGCGGACCCATGGCCAGCGGGTCACTGAATCGTGCCGCCGAAAGTATGTCTTCCGCCGCGGCGTTCTCAAGACGTTCAAGGTCACGACGGCGCAAGGTGACCGAACTGACTGGCATGCCCTTTTCCACCTGCGTGATGGTCAACACCTCGATCGACGCCGGCAAGGTCCGGGTCAGAACCCGGGCCGTCCGGCCCACCGCTTGCGCCCGCATGTCATAGCGTGGATTGCGGATCATCACATGGGCCTGCCGGACGCCAATGTCGAACCCATGCAGACGCAACCCCTCGGTCTCAAGACTTCGGGCCACACTGGCGCGCAGTGTCGCCGGGCGCTCCGGATCATTCGTCCACCCCAGGTCGCGCGCCGCACCGGGTGTACGACGTGCCACCGGCAAGGGCGCTGTTTCCGCGCCACCGTTCACCGCAGGCTTGCGCGCATTCAAGGCCAAGGTGACATTAAAGCCGATCTTGGTCCCATTCAGCGAATACACCCCAAGACTGAGTGCATCGCTCACCCGGTAATCGACACCGAAATTCCAAGGCGTCTCGCGGCGCGTGATCCCGTCCAGCACTTCCCGGTCATACCCGTCCGAAGAATACTCGACACTCACGTTCATCCGGTCCGTCAGCTGATAACTCAACCCCGCGAACCCGGCCACATCACCCCGGAACCACCTGTCATAGGTCGGAACACCGCCCTCCCCAAGCAAGGAGGTCGGTCGCGTTCCGGTGCTTCCGAAGGATCCATAACTGCCCAACCGCCCCCAGCCGACACCGGCAGTCACCCGAAGACGCTCTCCAACGGATTTGGTCGCGACGATATACTCACCGCCAAAAAGCCCAGTCCCCACAAGATCCTGAAGGCCAATGTTCACCGCGGGCATATACTGCCCTTCGTTCACCAGACGGTAACTCAGATCGAAACTGCGGTCGTGATAGGTGGAGTATGGTGGGCGTCCGGGGCCGGGCACCAACCCGTAGATCGAAGAATACCGAAACGAGGCGCTCAAGCGTTTGGTGACCTGAAAGCTCAGCGTCGTCTTGGTCGCACCTTCATAATGGTCAATGGTGGTCGAAAGCTGGCCCAAGGGCGCCATCTCTGCCGTTGGCATATCAATAAGGCCACCCGGCGTGCCATAGGAATTGGCTTCGGTTGTGGTCTGGGTCTCGGCCGCACCCGCCATGGGCCAAGCTGCCAGAGCGGCCACGGCGGCCATCGTCGTTGATCTACGGATCACTTACACCACTCCACAATTCAAGTTTGTTTTGCGGTACTGTAAATAACCTTATGGTTGACGACAATGTGACTTTGCGCTGGCGTATGTTCCTCAGCGATGTGTCGCCTTTTGGAAACGGGTCAGTTCAGCAGAAAAACGGCCGCCATGACCGCGGCGGTCCCGGTAACGGCCCCACCCATGGCCCAGATGGCGGGCCATATACGGCTCTGGCGGGGTTCTGGCGTGACAGGCATAGATTGCCGAATCAGGGCATTTTCCACGATCCCGGGCAGGCGCGGCCCATAGCGCGACAAGACGGCCAGCGTTTTGCCCAAGTCCCGGGTCACCGCGCGCGGTCCGATATTTTTGCGGATGTAATCTTCCACCACCGGCCGCGCGACCTGCCAGATGTTGATCTGGGGGTTCAGGCTTCGGGCCACGCCCTCGACCACAACCATTGTGCGCTGCAAAAGGATCAGTTCGGTCCGGGTTTCCATGCCAAACCGCTCGGTCACTTCGAAAAGATAGCTTAGTAGACTTCCCATCGAGATATGCGTGGCGTCCATCCCGAAAATCGGCTCCCCCACAGCGCGCAGCGCGCGCGCAAACTCGTCCACATCCCGGTCGGCAGGCACGTAACCGGCCTCGAAATGTACCTCCGCCACCCGGCGATAATCGCGCTTGATGAAACCATAAAGGATCTCGGCATAGACCCGGCGGGTGTATTCGTCGATATGCCCCATGATCCCGAAGTCATAGGCGATGATATCGCCATTTGGTGCGACCTTCAGGTTCCCCTGATGCATGTCGGCGTGGAAATATCCATCGCGCAACGCGTGGCTCAGGAATAGTTGCAAGACCCGCTCACCCAAGGCCACCCGATCATGCCCGCCCGCATCCAGCGCCGCGTTGTCCCCCAAGGGCAACCCATCGGCCCAACCCATGGTCATCACCCGTCGCCGTGACAGCGGCCATTTGATCTCGGGTAGGGCAAAGCCCACGTCCTCGGTGGTATTGGCGGCAAATTCACTGGCCGATGACGCCTCAAGCCGCAAATCCAGCTCGCCCATGACCACGCCCTCGAAATGCGCGATCACATCCGTGGGCCGCAACCGCCGGGACGAGGGCGACAGGAGCTCGATCACATTGGCGGCGAAATAAAAGGCGTCGATATCCTTGCGAAAGGCCTTCTCGATCCCGGGCCGCAGCACCTTGACAGCCACCGCTTCGCCGGTGTCCCGCAACTGCGCCCGATGCACCTGGGCGATCGAGGCCGCGGCCACCGGCGGGCTGAACTCATCGAACAGGGTATCCACGTCGGCCCCAAGCTCCTGCGCCACGCTTTCCCGCGCGGTATCGACCGAGAAGGGCGGCAGCTTGTCCTGAAGCACCCGCAACTGCGTAGCCAGATCATCCCCCACCAGATCGGG
>DATFKJ010000285.1:0-4379 GCA_035268705.1 Roseovarius sp.
CAACCGGCAGAGCTCTTTCCCCATAGTCTCATCAAGACCCTCGCGGCTTCGTCCTTCCGAGGTTTGTCAACGCAGGCCGCCATCTCATGGCAGGCTCTGTTGCGCTGCGGCCCGCATCGAAAAACCTTCAGGAAAGCGGACGTTCACGTTAAGTGCAGCGATCAGTTGAAACCACACCGCAAAGCCGTCATTCGAATGCCTCACTGAACTGCCCGCTTGGGCCCATCCCTTGATTTGGCCCAACCAAACACTGAGTCCGGCGAGCACCTCAAACACATCACCACGCAAAAACACCCTTTACCCAATCGCGCACCGTGGCGACCTCCGCGCGGGGTGGGGCGCGGCCATCGCGCTGCACGAGGTAATGCGCCAAACGCACCGGCACCTCCGGCCCCGCGCATTTCACAGGTCGCCCGGCATCCACCGCCGCCTGCGCGTAGCGGGCAAGAACCACCGCCACCCCCCGGCCCGCCGCGATCATCTCAAGTGCTGCGGCGCTCGTGTCCACGCTGACGCCAAAACGGTCGGGCACCGCCACGCTCTGCGCCTCGCCATAGCGGGCCCAGTTATCCTCTTGCCCCAGGATATGTAGCGGGGTTTGCTCCGAAATAGGCCCGTCTTCGCCGGCCGGACAAACCGGCACAATCGCTTCGCGCGATATCCGCTCGGCCCGCAACCCCGGCCAATCGCCATGGCCGCTGCGAATGTCGATATCCACGTCCTCATCCTCCAGCGAATCCGCCCAGATGGTCGAGACCAACCGCAATTCGATGCCCGGATGTGCGGCGTGAAACTCCGACAGCTTGGGCGCCAGCCACAATACGGCCGTCGACACCGGCACCCGCAATGTCACCGCCCGTACCATCTCGGGGCCAAACAGTCCCAGTGTTGACAGGCTCAGATCATCCAAGGCCCGCCGCACATGCGGAAGATACGCCTTGCCCATCTCGCTCAGTTGCAGGTTCCTCGGTTGGCGCAGGAACAAGGCACAGCCCAGCTTTGCCTCAAGCGATTTGATATGCAGGCTGACGGCGGCTTGGGTCAGGCCCAATTCCTCCCCGGCGGCGGTGAAGTTTCTCAGGCGCGCGGCGGCTTCGAAGGTCCGCAGCCATGTCAGGTTGGGAAGGGGCGTACTCATGGATAATTTTTCTATGGCCTTTCGGTCAATTTAAATCGTTTTTCTTTTGCCTGACAATCCGGAAAACTATGCCCAATGACATGAGATCGAAAAGGGCAAAGCCATGAAAGTTGGATTCATCGGATTGGGGAACGTCGGCAGCAAACTCTCGGGCAGCCTGCTGCGCAACGGGGTTGATCTGACGGTCTATGATCTCAACGCTGATCTCATGGCGGGCCTCACCGAAAAAGGCGCGCACCCGGGCGAAAGCCCGGCCCGGTTGATGCAGGATTGCGACATTGTCATCACCTGCCTGCCCTCGCCTGCGGCCTCGGATGCCGTGATGCAACAAATGCTGCCCCATGTCGGCCCCGGCAAGATCTGGATGGAAATGTCCACCACCGACGAGGCCGAGATCAAACGCCTTGGCCACGCAGTGACCCGTGCGGGCGGCGCGGCGGTGGATTGCCCGGTGTCGGGCGGCTGTCACCGGGCCGATACCGGCAATATCGCGATCTTCGCGGGCTGTGACCGCGCCACCTTTGAAACCATCCTGCCGCTGCTCACCAAGATGGGCCGCCGCGTACTGCACACCGGCGAGATCGGCAGCGCCTCGATCCTCAAGGTGATCACCAACTACCTCGCCACTGCCAATCTGATCAGCTGCTGTGAGGCATTGGTCACCGCCAAGGGCGCGGGCATGGACCTTGCCACCGCTTACGAGGCGATCAAGATCAGTTCCGGCACCTCCTTCGTGCATGAAACCGAAAGTCAGGTGATCCTCAACGGCTCCCGCGATATCTCCTTCACCATGGACCTTGTGAAGAAAGACATCGGTCTGTTTCAGGCCGTCGCCGACCGCGCCGGTATCCCGCTTGAGATGAACCCATTGTTGATGCAAATCTTGGACGACGGCATCGCGCGTTATGGCGAGCGGGAGCTTTCGCCAAACATCATCCGCCGGCTTGAGGACGCCACGGGCCTTGATATCCGTGCCCCCGGCTTCCCGGCGGCAATGACCGACGATGAACCCGAAGAATCGGGATACGAGGTTGTCCCGACACGCGGCCAAAGCTGATCGAAAGGGGGCAGAGATGCTCGATACTCTTGGAATGCACTATGTCGGCGGACAATGGATCACGCCGCTGTCTGACGCCACCATGCCCGTCACCAACCCGGCGACCGAAGGCCAGATCGGCACGCTTGCTATGGGCGACGCCCGCGACGTGGATCGTGCCGTGCAGGCCGCAAGCCAAGCCTTTGAAACCTATTCCCAAAGCAGCCGCGACGACCGTATCGCGCTGCTCGAAACCCTGTTGCAAGTCAGCCGCTACAGGCTTGAAGATCTGGCCCAAGCCATCCGCACCGAAATGGGCGCCCCCATAACCATGTCGCGCGAGGTACAGGCGGACGCCGCCGTGGGCCACCTCGAAGGCTTCCTTGAGGCGCTCAAATCTCAAACTTTGCGCGAAACGCTCTCCAATGGCGATGTGCTTCTGCGCGAACCCATCGGCGTTTGCGGCCTCATTACCCCGTGGAACTGGCCCATCAACCAAATCGCGCTCAAGGTGCTGCCCGCCTTGGCGACCGGCTGTACCTGTATCCTCAAACCCTCGGAATTCACCCCGCTTTCCGCCAACCTCTACGCCCAGATGATCCACGATGCAGGCACGCCCCCGGGCGTCTTCAACCTCGTGCATGGCGACGGTCCCACCGTCGGCGCGGCCCTCTCGCGCCACCCGGATATCCAGATGATGTCCTTCACTGGGTCAACCCGCGCCGGACAAGCCGTCACCCGCGACGCCGTGGACACCGTCAAGCGCGTCACGCTGGAACTGGGCGGCAAATCTCCCAACCTCGTCTTTGCCGATTGCGATCTGGAAACCCAAGTCCGCGATAGCGTGCTGGAAGGCCTGTATAACACCGGCCAAAGCTGCGATGCGCCCACCCGCCTTCTGGTCGAACGCGCCTGCTATGACCGCGCGCTAGACATCGCCAAGGACACCGCTGAAAGTCTTGCCCTCGGTGATCCGACGCAAGAGGGCGACCATATCGGCCCGCTCTACGATGAAATCCAGTTCACCCGCGTCCGCACCCTGATCCAACAGGGCATCGACGAAGGCGCGCGCCTGCTCACCGGCGGCCCCGACCGCCCCGAAGGTTTTGACCAAGGCTGGTATCTGCGCCCCACCATCTTCGCCGATGTCTCCAACGACATGACCATCGCGCAACAGGAAATCTTCGGCCCGGTCCTCGTTGTCATCCCCTTCGAGGATGAAGCCGAGGCGGTCAAAATCGCCAACGATACCCCCTATGGCCTTGCTGCCTACCTGCAAACCGGCGACTCTGAGCGCGCCGAACGCGTCGCGGCCCAACTGCACGCGGGTGCCGTGCATATCAACGGCGGCGCCCTCAACTATGGCTCGCCCTTTGGCGGCTACAAGCAATCCGGCAATGGCCGCGAAGGCGGGCTTCTGGGGCTGGAAGACTACCAAGAGGTCAAGACACTACACTTCGGATAAAGCCAACCGGTTGAGCATATATTAACCATCTTGCCCCGATAACATTGACCACGTCGGCTCTTTGTGGCCGAATGTCGAAGGGGTATTGTGAGCGGGTGCAGAAATGCTGTTGGTTGGTTTAATGGGTATGTTGGCCGTTGGCGCGACGGCCTTTTATGGATTCGACGCCTTGGTCACAGATCCCGATGATGAAGGCGCAAGCGCCGCGCCTCAGCCGGGGGACGGATCGGAAACCGGCGAAGACCCGGTCATGGATATCGCGACACTCGCCGAAGATAGCACCGCCACCATCAGCGAAGGTGATTCCCAAGGAAACACGCTGGCCGGCACACCGAACCCCGACCAGATCAACGGTTATGACGGCGATGACAGTATCGCCGGCTTGGCAGGTCGCGATGATCTGCACGGCGAAGATGGTCAGGATACCATCAACGGTTCGGAGGGCGAGGATACGCTGCACGGGGGCGATGGAAATGATCACCTCTCCGGCGGGGCCGGGTCCGACACTCTCTACGGTGGCAATGATGACGACACTCTGACCGGGGATGTCGGCGATGACAGCCTCGTTGGCAGCAACGGCAATGACACGCTTGATGGTGGCGCCGGGGATGATGCGCTACTCGGCGCACTGGACGACGACAGTCTGGAGGGCGGCACAGGGCAAGACACGCTTTTTGGCGGGCTGGGTGACGATACACTGAACGGCGCGAACGATGCCGAAACCGATTACCTCAACGGCG
>DATFKJ010000286.1:0-3669 GCA_035268705.1 Roseovarius sp.
CGCGCTTGGTATCGGTGGACCGGCGCTTCAAGGGGCAAACCTTTACAATGCCTATTACATTCTGTCAGGCGGGCGGATCGCGGCCTGTGTGCTGAAGCATCATTTGCCGAATGAAACCGTCTTTGATGAAAAAAGGCTCTATGCCTCGGGTGACGTCAATGGGCCTTACGCTGTGGATGGTGTGCGCATCGGCTCGCCAATCTGCGAGGACAGTTGGTACGAGGATGTGGCCGAAACGCTGGCCGAGACGGGCGCAGAATTCCTTTTAGTTCCAAATGGTTCGCCCTATTATCGCGAAAAACTGGCGGTGCGGCATCAGCTTATGGTGTCCCGCGTGGTCGAGACCGGATTGCCGCTGATTTATCTCAACCTCGTGGGTGGACAGGACGATCAGGTGTTTGACGGCGGCACATTCGCCTTGAACCCCGGTGGTGAATTGGTGGTGCAGATGCCACTGATGCAAGAGGGGATTGCGCATGTGGATATGGTGCGTGGACCGGATGGATGGCGTATCGAGAAAGGCGGTCTTGCACCCGTCCCGGATGCGCACGAGCAGGACTATCACGCGATGGTTCTGGCCTTGCGGGATTACATGCGCAAAACCGGATTCTCCAAGGTTTTGTTGGGGCTATCGGGTGGAATCGATTCGGCGCTCGTGGCCGCGGTGGCCGTTGATGCACTGGGCCCGGAAAACGTCCGCTGTGTGATGCTGCCGTCGGAATACACCGCCGATATCTCGCTTGAGGATGCCAAGGCGCTCGCGGAAAACCTTGGGTGTAGGTATGATTTCGTGCCGATTGCCGAGGGGCGGGAGGCGATAACCAATACGCTGGCGCCGCTGTTTGAAGGCACCGAGCCCAATGTGACCGAGGAGAATATCCAGTCGCGATTGCGCGGTCTGCTGCTTATGGCGCTGAGCAACAAGTTCGGTGAAATGCTATTGACGACGGGCAATAAGTCCGAAGTCGCCGTGGGCTACGCCACCATTTATGGTGATATGTCCGGTGGGTATAACCCCTTGAAAGACATGTATAAAACGCGTGTATTTGAGACCTGCCGCTGGCGCAACCAAGAGCACAGGGATTGGATGCAAGGCCCCGGTGGAGTGGTCATCCCGCAGCGGATCATCGACCGCCCGCCGAGTGCCGAACTGGCCCCTGATCAGAAGGACGAGGACAGCCTGCCGGAATACGCGGTGCTGGATGGGATTCTTGATATCCTTGTGGATCAGGACGGGAGCATCGCCGATTGCGTCGCGGCCGGATATGACCGGGACGAAGCCAAACGCGTTGAACACCTGCTTTATATCTCGGAATACAAGCGGTTTCAGTCGGCGCCGGGAACCCGGCTGTCGAAGCGGGCGTTCTGGTTGGATCGGCGGTACCCGATCGTCAATCGGTGGCGCGATCCGGGCTGAGGCGGCGAATCGCACGTAACCCTTTGGTTAACAAGGAAAACGCCCGTCTGCATCGCGTTGGTATGACGTCGGTATCGCGTCGGTATTTTTGACCGACACCCCCGGAATTAACAAAGCGCGCGGTGGAAAACGTACAAAACCTACGTGCGTTTTGTACGTTTCCGCGACGAGGGTTAGCCCCGGTTCGTGATCCGGGCATGCATGTTCTGAATCATGCGGCTGGCGGTCTTCTCGAACAGGCAGGGAATGATCGCGTGAACGAGGGCCGCGAGGCCCGCGCCGAGAAGCTGTGCAGCGAACCATCCGGCAAAGCGCATGTGCTGAAAATAGGTTTCATCAACCGATTGCGGGTGCTGGATGAAGATGCGTTGGAATGTGCGGGTCATGTTTAGGCCTCCTGTTCGCGGTGTCAGGGGCAATTTATGCGATATGGCTTGTGCATATATCCCAATTTGTATTTATAAATTGGCAAAATTTGGGATATGGTACCAGTTATGGCTCATATAATCGACGATATTGACCGCAAAATCCTTGACCTGCTTCAGCGCGACGCCGCTTTGAGCGTGGATCAGCTTGCCGAACGGGTCGCCTTGTCGCGCAATGCCTGTTGGCGGCGGGTGAAGTGGCTTGAGGCGGAGGGGATTATCCGCAAGCGCGTTGCCATCGTCGACCCGCAGGCGCTTGGGCTGGCCTTGCAGGCGCTTGTCCTGATCCGCACCAATGACCATAGCGCGGCGTGGCTTGAGGCCTTTCGCAAAGCCGTGCGGGAGATGCCCGAGATCATGTCGGCGCAGCGAATGAGCGGTGACCTGGATTATGTGCTGCGGGTCAGGGTGGCCGATATGGTGGCCTACGACCGGTTTTATCAGCGCTTGATCGAAAAGGTGCAGATCGCGGATGTTTCGGCCAGTTTCGTCATGGAAGATGTGAAAGAGACCACGGCGTTACCGATTTGAGGGGTGGCCTTGGGCCAAGGCGCGAAATCTTGAAAAGATTTCGGTCCGATTTCTTTTGAAGAAATCGGCTTTGGGTGCGCAATGAATGCGCACCCTACGGGTGTTGTGCTTTAGGCGAGGTGGTCGATCACGGCGAGATGTTGGGCGAGTTTGCCGACCTCGCCCAAGTAGCGTTCCACCAGTGCCGGGTCGTTCGGGGCGGGGGAGACGCCCGGTTCGATCTCGCCACCCAAGACGGATTCGATGGCCAGCGACAGGGGGATCGAGACAAGCCGCGCCATGGCGGTGCCATCCTCATCGCCCCATGCATCCATGACATAGGTCTTGTGCCAGACGGTTTTGCCCTCGCGCTCGGCTTTGAGTGAGACACAGAGTACGACGCGATCCGGCTCGCCTTCGTCATAGGCGTTGTCGCGCCAGAATTGATCGGACATTTCCTTCAACCGTGCCTCGCCGGCTTCGCCTTCCAGCGTTTCTATTTCGCTGAAGACATCTGCCCAGGCTTCGGTCCAGCCATTCAGGCGCAGGGTGCCGCGCACGAATTGCTTTACCCGCCAGTCGGGGGCGAATTGGTAATCCTCCATGAAGGGGATAGAGTCGCGGTTGGGGTAGACCTCGAATGTTTCCGCCTCGGGCAGGGGGGCGGTGTAGCTGCTGATCGCGTCCCACGGGCGGGCGACGTTGAGTTCCTCGAAGTCGCGGATGGAGCGCGAGGGGGAGCGCAGCGCCTTGAGCACGCCCAAGGGGGACCAACTGAACTTGTAGCGGAAGGGGTTGGGGGTTTTGGGGATGCCGCCGCAGTAGGAAATGAAGCTGAGGTCATTTGCGGCGTCGTAGGCATCGGAGGCCTTGTAGTCGGCCACGAGGTGGTGGGCCATCAGGTGGTCGATGCCCGGATCAAGGCCGATTTCATTGACGGCGCAGATGCCGCGGACGACGGCCTTAGCGTGTAGCGCGCGCATTTCTGGCGCGATGTAGGAGCTTGAAACGAAATGCGCGCCCTTGTTGATGCACATCTCGGCCAATGGCACGTGCCAGTCGCCCGGCAGCATGGAGACCACCAGATCGCCCTCGCCAACCTCGCCGGAGAGGGTGTCGAAATCGAATGCTTTGATCTTGTCCGTGAGGTCGCCCACGGCGCTTTGCGCCTTGTCGGTCGAGCGGTTCCAGACGCGGATATCGTGGCCTGATTTGATCAGGCGGCGAAGTCCGGGGATGGCCGAAAGGCCAGTGCCGCACCAGTGAATTGTCATCGCTCAGATCCCTTTCATGTTGTCGTTGAATGTGGCCTCGGCC
>DATFKJ010000287.1:0-5450 GCA_035268705.1 Roseovarius sp.
TGCAACCCCGCCGCGCGCACCTGCTCAGGCGTCACCAGCTTTGACGCAATCAGATCCTCGATCTGCCGGCTGGTAATGTGGCGGCACAGCGGATGGCGCTCGTGGATCCACTCGGCGAGGCTGGCGCGGCTTCTGGCTTCGGCCTCACACGCCTTCTCGCGGTCGGCCTGTATCTGGGCAAGCCCCCTTTCCCACCGGCGCATCTTGAACCAGTTATCCGAGAAACAAACCTTGCTACGCGTGTACCCCTCGCTTTCTTTCGCATAGGCTTTGACCGCTTGGAGCAGGTCATCGGGCTTCACACCGGCCTTCACAGCTGCTGCGATCAAACGCAAACTGGTCCGCCGATCTCGGATCCGGTCCTCGGGATAGGCTGCGAGGATTTTCTCAGTTTCCAGATCCTCAACCTCCGCCGCCGCCTCGCGCGCGCTCTCGCGCGTAGGTGGTTTATGGATGGTTTTAGGATGGTTTGGGGTCCACCGTGGACCCCCTACCCCGTCCACTGTGGACCCCGTACCGGGTTCAGGCTGGACGGGGTCCACCGTGGACCCCGTGTCGATATCGGGCTCTGCGGTAGGTTCGAGCATGCGGATTTTATGGATCACGATGCGGTAAACGACGGTGTAGCCGTTGCGGCAGGGACGGCGTCCGGTTTCGACCAGAATCCCCTCCCGCAGAAACTCGGAAATGATCCGTTTAACGGTCGTCTCGCCCAGTTCTGTGTGGCGCTGGATGGTGCCTTTCGAGCACCAGATACCTGACCCGTCGTCACTCGCCTTGTCGGCAAGGAACATGATGATCTGCTTGCGCGCGGCGCTGCCAAAGCGGCGCTCTGCGCATTCGTTCGCGATACGCCAGCTCATTGGCCCCCTCCTGCGCCAAATAGAGGGGTACTCAAGATTGCGTCGCCTACTGCGTTTGTGGTATCAAAAGAGGAAAGCTGATCTGCTTTTTTTCTGATGGCCCCGCTCGCAGTTGCCGCTGCGTCGGGGCCTATTTCATTTTGAATCCGCCCCCAGAGCGTTGAAACTTTCGCGGTCTGTTCACCCCTCGATTCAGTGAATTTTGAACACTTAACATGCTGATTTTTCTTGATATAAATCTGGATTGCAAATCCGTGTACACCGGTTCGATTCCGGTACTCGCCTCCAAATTCCTTCGAGAGCTTGACGATGATGCGCCCGCGCCGGTGGCAAGGCCGGTGCATTATTCCGCCGCGTTATTCGTGGCCTCTTCCATCGCCGCCAGTTCCCCAAGGGTGACCGGCTTCAATGGCGGTCGGATGCGGTAATAGCCCGTTTCATCCGGTGTCTGACCATGCGCTTCGCTCAACAGTGCGGTCACACTCAACCCGCAATACCGCCCTTGGCAAGGCCCCATTCCGGCACGCCCAAAGGCCTTGGTCTGGTTCGGCCCGAGACAGCCCAGTTTGGCATAGCCGCGAATATCTCCCGCCGTCACCTCTTCGCAGCGACAGATCACCGTGGCATCAGCAGGCGACAGGGCCTCTGCATAGGGCGGGTAGGCCGCGTCAAGGAACGGGCGCGCCGCCCCTTCCCTGTTCAAAGCCGCCCGCAAGCCGCGCGCCGCCGCATCCCGCGCCTCGACAGACAGCTTCCCCGCGTCCTCGGCCAGCTTCAGTGCGGCCAAGCGTCCCGCCATCTCTGCCGCCTTGGCCCCGGCGATCCCGGCCCCGTCCCCCGCTATGAAGACGCCCGGCACCTCTGTCTCGCCCCATGGTCCCAACTCAGGCGCGAAACAGGCTTGATCCGCGCGCCAGGCATGGGTGACGCCAATCGACCGTGCGGCCTGCGTGTTCGGCACAACGCCATGATGCAGGAACACGGTGTCACATTCGATGCTATGGACCCGCCCCTTGCATGAAAAACGCACCGCTTCGGCCCGGCCTTCGCCCGCGATGGAAACTCCGGTGGCGCCGGTATATCGCGGCACCCCCGCACGGGTGATGTCCGCCAGCATTTTCAGACCCTTGAGCATATAACGCCAGCCGCGCAAGGCGCCACCAAAATGCCTCATCGCGCGCAGCAAGTCACCGCGCGACTGCGTCTCGACCATGGCCAAGGGCGGCGTACCGGCGCGCACCATCTGCGCCGCAATCAGGTACAAAAGCGGGCCGGATCCCACCAAAACCGCGCGACGCGCCAAAACCCCTGACTGCTTGAGCAATATTTGCCCGGCGCCCGCCGTCATCACCCCCGGCAAGGTCCAACCCGGCAAGGGCATGGGCCGCTCAAGTGCGCCGGTGGCCAAAAGCACCCGATCGGCCCGAAGCTGAGCGCCTTGCCCGTCCTTGGTGTAGGAAATGCGAAACCCGTCTTCGAGGGCCCAGACAACCGCACCCGTGACATGCTCGGCCCCGGAGTGCCGCAGGCTGGCCGTTAGACTGCCCCCGTGGCCGTAATCCGCGCCAAGGATATCGCCCCGTGTCTTGGCGACACGATCCACGTCCCGGTAGATTTGCCCACCCGCGCGCGGCTGTTCATCCAACAAGGTGACGGAAAGGCCCAGATCGGCGGCCTGCGCGGCAGCGGCCATTCCCGCAGGGCCGGCGCCGATGATGACAAGGTCACGGCTCTGCATGATCGGCCTCATGTGGCTTGGAAATCTGTAGCCCTTTGCTGACTTCGATCATGCAGGCCTGCCGGACGACGCCGTCAATCTCGACCAGACAGTCGAAACAAGCCCCCATCATGCAAAACGGGGCGCGCGGCGCGCCGGACACCGGCGTGTGGCGAAACACCTCCACCCCGGCCGCCAACAAGGCAGCGGCCAGATTGGCCCCCTCCGGCAGGTCAAGCGACACACCATCGAACATCACCGCGACGCGCGGCGTGGTCTCCATCTCAAGAAACGGCGAAGCGGGCTTCACTGAACACCTCCAGATCGGGCGCATCCCCTGTTCCCTCCAGCCAATCAGGCAGGAAACGGGCATGGGCGGCGGCAAGGGTGATGCCACTGTGACAGGTCACAAGATAAGCGCCGGGCATCTCGGGGCTTTCCTGGTAAATCGGCAATCCATCTGGCGACAGAACCCGCAGCGCCCCCCATGAGCGGACAAGCTGTGCCTTGGCCAAGGCAGGATAAGCGGCGATCGCTTCGGCAGCGAGACCCGACAGCCCCGGTTGCGTGACACGGTCGTCGGTGCCCACCTCTTCGTTTGTGGCGCCGATCTGAATACCGCCCTCGTCCACTTGCCGCGCAATCAGCGACGGGCGGTTGATCAGTTTCGGCAGCTTCTCGGTAATCAAGACCTGCCCGCGCTGTGGGCGCACCGGGGCTTTGAAGCCCATTTTCGGGCCAAGCAAACCCGCGCCAAGACCCGCAGACAGGATCACCTTGCCCGCGCTCACCACAGTGCCGTCGGCACAGGTCACGCGGAAGCCATCAGGTTTGGCGACATTCGTCACCGTCTTCCCGGTCAAGACGCGCCCGCCCATGCGGCGCACGTCGGCAGCCAAGGATTTCAAAAGCATGAGTGGATTGGCATGCCCATCCTGATGATGCAGGATCGCGCCGACGACCTTCGGGCCGATGTGCGGCTCTTCCTTGCGCAGCGCGTTGTGGCCCAAGACCTCATAGGGATAATCGCCCCCCAGCTTGGCCTTCAATGCCTCGTATTTCGCGACGGTCGCTTCCAAGGTCTCTTCCGAGAAATGAAAGTCATACCCGCCCTTTTGCTCCAGTGGCACGGCCTGTCCGGTGTTGTGTCCCAACTCCTCCGCGAACTCGGCCCAGATCGCTGCACTTTGCTGCGACCACTTGGCATAACGGGGTTGGTCCATGCCCTTGGATTGCACCCAGACAAGGCCGAAATTGCCACGGCTGGCCCGGAACGACCCATCCTCGCCATCCAGAACCGTCACCGTCAGCCCACGCTTGAGCAGCCCCCAAGCGACCGACAGGCCGACAACTCCGCCTCCGATGATGGCATAATCGGTTTCCATGTCCCGGTCCCGGCGTGAAGAAAAAGGCGACAGGGCGGCGGGGCCGCCCTGTCAGAGATGGCTTAGCTACCCGAGGCGGCGACCTTGTCGAGGATCGACTGCCCCCATTCGACGCCCACGTCCTCCAGGACGGCGGGCCAGACCTCGGCGCGGGCCTTTTCGGCCATGGCGGCAAGGTCTTCAGCGCTCAGTTCCGCGACGGTGGCACCCAGTTCATCCACAAGGCGCTGCTCGTTGCGTTCCTGATCGACCTCGGCAACCTCCCAACGGGTGGCTTCGAAGGCGGCGGCTTGCTCTGTCAGGGCGGCCTGATCCTCTTCGGACAGCTCCGCAAGGCTACCGTTCGAGATGATCATGTACCAAACCTCGAAATGGGTGTTGGCGGGGATATAGGTCTTGGTCACATCCCGGAACGAGGCATAATACCCTTCCGCGCCGGACCCGATCACACCATCGACCACACCGGTCTGCACGGCGGTGAACGCTTCCGAGAACGGAATGGGCGACGGGATATAGCCAAGCGCCTCACCGGTCAGCTGGAAGCTCTTGATGCCCGGCACACGGACCTTGATACCATTGGACTCGACCGAGCCGGGGTTGGGGTTGTCGACGTTCAGGGAAATCCCCCCGAAATACACCGGATAGGCCGCCAGCATGGTGATATCCTGCTCGGCATAAAGCCCGGCCATGACATCGCGCACCACGCCACCGGGGCCATAGACCGCGCGCGCCTGCTCCCAGTTGCCCGCCAGATAGGGGAACGAGCTGATCTGCATCCGGCGGTCGGCGGCGGTCGCGGCGGGTTGCGTCGCCATGTCGATGGCACCCACGCTGATCCGCTCCTGCACGGTGGTGTAATCGCCCAAGGCCGACGCCGGGAAGATATTGACACTCACGTCCCCGCCGGTGGCCTCCGACACGGCCTCGGAAAAGGCGCGCAGTTCCTTGTCGATGGTGGCATCCTGCGGGCGCACGTGGCTCATCTTGAGATCCTGCGCGCTGGCATAGCTTCCCAGCGCCATCAAGGCCGCTGCGGCGGTTGTCATAAATGCATGTTTCATTAGGGTTTCCTCCTTGTTGTGTTGCATTGTTCAGGGTGATCAGGGTGCCACGTCATATCCAAAGAAACGTGGCAAAAAGAGCGACAGGTCAGGCCAGAGCGAGGTCAGGAACACCACCGGCACATAGCCGAAGATGATCAGCTTCATGGCGGGCGGGATCACCTTCGTGACCTTCACCTTGCCGATCCGCGCACCAAGATAGAGGATCGAGGCATAGGGCGGCGTCACACCCCCCATGGCCGTGTTCACCCCCATGATCGCGGCGAATTGCACCGGGCTCACGCCGATGGCGTTCATCAAGGGCAGCAGCAACGGCGCAATCAGGATGATCGCGGTGACATCGTTCACCACCATCCCCACCAGGAAAAGCAGGATGTTGATCATGATCAGCAGCAGCACCTTGTTGTCGGTGATCGAGAAGATG
>DATFKJ010000288.1:0-2218 GCA_035268705.1 Roseovarius sp.
TGGTAAAACTCATCATCCGGCAAGGCGGGCAGGCGGTCACGCTCGGCGTATAGGCGGACACCGCGCAATGCGTCGGCCTGTTCCTTGGTGGCCACGCCCGAGAGCCGCCCGATCAGGGCACCTTTGGCGGATTGCCCGCTCAGCGTGATCTCAAAGCTCAACGCGCGGTCCTCGCTTTCCAGTGGACCGTAAGCCGCGATATCGTCGGGCGTGGCGGTGAAACTTTTCAACCGCACTTCCCCTTTTACACCGAAGGCCCCGGAAATCGCCCCAAGACAGATACGGCTGTCGTCGCTCATTTTGTTGCTCCTTGGCAAAGACCGTTGGCCAATGTGCCGCCTGCCGCTGTGCAGCGGTCAAGCTGCTGGTATCGTTCAAAGAATACACCGGCCATAAACACAATGGCCATCAAGATCAGGGTGCGAATGGGGCGAAACATCAAGCTACCTCGTTTCAAGGGGCAAATGCCCGCGCCGCGCTTCCCAGCCTTCATGCTCCAGCTCGGGGGCATCGTTTTCGGCTTCGGGCCAGCCGACACACAGATACCCAACAAGCTGCCACGTGTCCGGCACATCCAGATCCTGCGACAATCGCGCGGGATCAAGGATTGAAACCCAGCCGACGCCCAAACCATGTGCGCGGGCCATCAACCAAAACTGGGTGATCGCGCCCACCACAGAATAGCGGCGCATTTCGGGCATTGTCCCCGCCCCCAGACCGGCGCCTTTTTCCGTGGCGTCATCGCAGAAAATGGCCAGTTGGACCGGCGCGATTTCCATGCCCGAAAGCTTGAGCCGACTGTAAAGCTGTGCGCGCTCACCGTCATAGCCGCCAAGGGCCTGATCATTGGCTTTTGTGAAATTGTCCAAAGCGGCGGCACGGGCCTTGGGGCTGTTTACCCGGATCACGCGCCACGGCTCGCTAAGCCCGACCGATGGGGCCAGCAAGAAGGTATCAAGGCACGTGCGCAGCACGGCCTCGTCCACCGGGTCGGGGCGGAAGCGGCGCACATCGCGCCGCCACCGCATCAACTCGATCAGGTCGGTCTGGAAATCTGATGAAAACCGCGACATGGCCGACCACGTTTGCCAGCTTATTCTTCGCTGGCGGCCTCTGCTGCGGGCGCATCTTCAGCCGGGGCAGCCGCTGCTTCTGCGGCTTTGGCGGCTTTCTCTTCTGCGCGTTCTTGGGCTTTCTTGCCGGGCGTGCCTTTTTTCAGGTTGGCGCGCTCTTTCTTGGGGACGACGCCAGCGGCTTCCAACATACGGCTGATCCGGTCGGTTGGCTGCGCGCCGTGATCCAGCCAGTGCTGAATACGTTCCATGTTCATCTTGACGCGGTCTTCGCTGTCTTTCGGCAAAAGCGGGTTGTAGGTGCCCAGTTTCTCGATGAAGCGGCCGTCACGCGGCATGCGCGAGTCGGTTGCGACGATGCGGTAAAACGGGCGCTTTTTGCTGCCGCCGCGGGCGAGACGAATTTTCATGGCCATGGGGGTATCTCCTTTGAATGGCGAGAGTTTGGCAGGGCAAGACCCGCCTTACGATTGGTGCTTTCGGTGATGCTGAATGACTTCAGCGATGATGAAGTTCAGAAACTTCTTGGCAAACTCAGGGTCCAGATCGGCCTGTGCCGCCAATTCTTCAAGCCGTGCGATCTGCGCGGTTTCGCGCGCCGGATCGGACGGGGGAAGGTCGTGATGGGCTTTCAATTGGCCCACGGCTTGGGTGTGCTTGAACCGCTCACCCAAGGTGTAAACAAGGATCGCGTCCAGCCGGTCGATGCTTTCGCGGTGCTCTTTCAGCAGCTCGGCGGCGCGCAGGGTGGCTTGATCAGTCAATGGCAAACCCTTTCGGCTTGAACAGCGGATCGCAGTAGTGATTGATCTCCAGTTCGATCCCGTCACTCAACTGCCCGGATTTCAACGTGTCCGGGGATGGATGACGATAGACCGCATCATTGCCGTCGATGGTGGCGGCGTCACGATCTTTGACCGCGCCCAGACGTTCGGCCAGCCGGATCGAGTCAAGGTTCTTGGGGTCGATATAGCTGACCGCGCCGTCCCATCCGAGTTCACTATAAAAATAGCGCCGCGCGGCATGGGTCGCTTCAAGCGCATAGCCATGACCGGCCTTGTCGGGCCAGATGATCCAGGCCAGTTCCCGTTCGGGCCAAGCCGCCGGAAACCAGCCGCCGGCCATGCCATAGGTTTCATCGGTAT